>CAKKRB010000022.1 GCA_919902485.1 Omnitrophica bacterium GWA2_41_15
TTATCTCATCCACAGAGACAGTATCGTTCTCATTTATTACAGGCACTGCCTTTTTGCTCAAAAGCACGTGCAGCGTATTTTCAGCATTTAGATATCTGCGTTTTTCTCTTATGTCTTCCCATGTTAAAAGTATCTGGGCTGCGTGAAAGCCTTTTTTCTTGAAAAACTCTTCATACGTTTTCATGAGATATCCCTGGCCAAGCGCTGCGCACGCCTGCTGTTCAGGCAAGCTTTCCGGCCTATTTTTCATGCCAAGAAGCCCCATGCCCGCTGCAATCGCGCCTGAAGAAACCACAAGCACCTGGTGGCCCTGTTTCAATAAAACCGCTATTTGTCCGGCAAAATTCTTCATCCAGGACTCGTCAAGCCGTAGGGAACAGGCATGCCTGTTCCCTACAATTTTCGTCAGGACGCTTGCGCCTACTTTCACAACTATTCGCTTTGCTTTTTTTATTTTGTCTCGCTCCATAACGCCTCATACGATCGTAGGAGAGGGTTTAAAACCCTCTCCTACATTAGTTTTTTATATACCGCTTCCAGTAATTCTTTTATACCTTCACCTGTAACACAGGATATAGGGTAAATGGTTTTCTTTGTTCTTTTCTTAAAGCTCTTCAGATTCTCTTTTGCCTCAGGCATATCCATTTTATTTGCCGCAATCACCTGAGGCATTTTTTGTAGGGGGCGGTCACTGACCGCCCCTACTCGGCTATATAATTCTAGTTCATTATTTATTGACTTAAAATCATCAGTAGGGTTTCTTCCGTCCACTCCTGCCATATCTATCATATGTATAAGGACTCTTGTGCGCTCCACATGGCGCAGAAAATCATCTCCAAGGCCCCTGCCTGCATGAGCGCCTTCTATTAAACCAGGTATATCGCAGATTACAAAACTTCTCTCATCGCTTAGTTTCACAACGCCAAGAATCGGCGTCTTTGTGGTAAACGGGTAGCTGGCTACCTTTGATTTTGCCTTTGAAACACGCGAAATCAGGCTTGATTTGCCTGCATTCGGATAGCCAATTATGCCCGCATCAGCTATTAATTTAAGTTCCAGCAGTATTTCTTTTTCTTCTCCAGGATCTCCTGGAGTCGCCTGCCTGAACTTGGAATTACCATGCCCTCCTGAGCCGCCTTTTATAAGCGTAACTGACTGGCCGTGTTCCTTCAGATCGCAATACGTAATGTCTTCGTATTTATCTTTTACAATCGTGCCGAGCGGAAGCTTTATAACAGCGTAGTCGGCATTGGCGCCTTTTTTGTGATTGCTGGATCCGTTCGAACCCTTGCCTGCCCTGAAATGTTTACGGAAATAAAAATCCACAAGGGTCTGGACGTTTTTGTCCGCAATCAGCACAATGTCGCCGCCCTTGCCGCCGTCTCCGCCGTCCTGCCTTCTTTTAAGGCCTTTTATGCTGCAGAAACTATTGCAGCCGTCTCCGCCGTCTCCAGCCTTTACAAAAACATCTGCGCGGTCTATGAACATTTAAATGAGCACATAACTTACGCGATTGAAAGAAGCGTAAGTTATAAGTGCGAATTTATCCTGAGGATGCGACGAATAGGAGCACCCGAAGGATCTCTTTTAAGAGATTGCTTCGGCACGGAGTTTACACTGAGCAAAGCGAATGTGTGCCTCGCAATGACATAAATTACACTACGTTAATTTTGCGGTATCCGAATTTAACAGTCCCGGCTTTAAGGGCAAAAATAGTATAATCCTTGCCTATCCCGACTCCGAGACCTGGGAAAAACTTTGTGCCTTTCTGCCTGAGAATAATGCTCCCTGCAGTCACAGCCTCGCCTTCAAAGCATTTTACGCCAAGCCTTTGTCCATTAGAATCTTTTCCGTTTTTACAGCTTCCCTGCGCTTTAGTATGTGCCATTTTGTCCTCTCAAATTTATACTACTATTTCCTTCACTTTTAACATTACATATCCCTGCCTGTGGCCTATTTTTTTCTTAGAGCTTGCATGCCTGCGCCTGTATTTAAAAGAGATTACCTTTTTCGCGCGCTTTTCTCCTAAAATATCGCAAACCACATGGCTGCCCTTTATATAAGGACTGCCTATGGTGGCCTCCTTCTTATCCGAGATAAAAAGGACTTTGTCTAATTTTACCTCTTTTGCTTTACCCAGGTTAAGTTTTTCAACCTCGATTGCGTCTCCCTTTGATACCTTGTACTGTTTTGAGCCTGTCTCAACTATCGCGTACATTTTCTCTCCCCCCTATTTTGTTCCACCTACGGGGTGAGCCAATTGGCTCACCCCGTAGGTGGAAATGCCATTAAAAACAGTTATTATACTGAAAAATACCTTATTTTTCAATCCTAAAATTCTCTACATGCATATCCGGCTCTGCTATGATAACTATCCTTGTTTTATACAGGGCTTCAAGTTTTGCTATGCTGGGCCTGTCTTCATTCAGCATATAGTTAGCGACTTCAGGATGTACGTAAGAATGGACCTCTCTTAATCTTGCTTTCTCTATATGTCTTTTTATAGCCCTCAGGACTTCTATCGCCATTGTGGTGGCTGACTTCACAGAACCCCTGCCTCTGCAATAAGGGCAGTCTTTATAGGAAACCTTGCTGACGCCTTTTCTTATCCTCTGTCTGGTCATCTGCACGATGCCGAATTCAGACATCTTCAGTATGTTAATCTTTGCCCTGTCTTTCTTAAATAAACTGACGAGCAGGTCAAAGATCTCGCGGCAGTGCTTTTCTTTTATCATGTCTATGAAATCTACTACTATTATCCCGCCTATATCCCTCAACCTTATCTGCCTGGCAATCTCTGCAGCTGCCTCGCTGTTGACTTTAAAGGCAGTGTCCTCCATATGCTTCTTATTAAAACTTCCGCTGTTTACGTCTATTGCTATAAGGCCCTCTGTCTCCTCGATAAATACATACCCGCCGCATTTAAGCGCTATCTTTTTGTTGTATAGCTTCTCTATCTCTTTTTCTATGCCGCGCGAATCAAACAGAGACGCCTTTTCCTGGTAGAGCATAAGTTTTCTTTTCATGCTGGGCATTATATTATTCGCAAAATGCATGAGCTTTTTATATTCTTCCCTGTTATCCACGAGTACCCTGGCGACATCCTCGCTGAATATATCCCTGAGTATCCTGAAAGTCAAAGAATACTCCTCGTTTACAAGGTTCGGGGCTTTTATTTTGGTTGAACGGTTTTTGATATTACGCCACAATGCGGTAAGATATCTTATCTCCCTCCTGAAATCACCCTCGCTCTTCCCCACCCCCGCGGTCCTGACAATAATCCCCATGTTAAGGCCAGGCATGATCTTTTTCAAAATCTGGCGAAGCCTGTCCCTTTCAGCGTAGTCAGTGACCTTTTTAGATATGCCCATATGATTGTCAAAAGGCATCAGCACCACAAATCTTCCGGGTATGCCGATATGCGTCGTGAGCCGCGGGCCTTTATTACCTATGGGCTCCTTTACGACCTGAACCAAAACCTCCTGGCCTTTTTTCACAAGTTTATCTATATCTGACGGTTTCGGCCTTGGGATGTGCCGCGGGTAATGGCCAGCGTTATCCAATAAATCAAATTCCTGTATAGGCGCCATCATGTCGGTCACATATAAAAATCCGTTTTTGCCAAACCCGATATCCACAAAGGCAGCGCCTATGCCTGACATGACAGAATTCACTGTGCCCTTATAGATATTGCCTACAAGGCTTACATCCGAAGGCCTCTCTATGTAATACTCTTCAAGGGCCCCGCCTTCAACCACAGCAACCCTTTTCTCCTGCGGTTCCACATTTATTAAAATCTCTTTTTGCATTCCAACACCTTTATTCCTTCTGGCAATTTTTCATTAATCCTGTTTTTAAATTCTTCCTGGTCTATCCAGCCGTCGATTGCAAATACCGCGTTCTCGCCTTCGCTTTCAACGCCAAGCTTCAAGGCATTTGAAAAACCTATCTTGTAATGCGGGGTAAAGCCCTGGCTGAGAACCACCGGCAGGTTTGCTCTCCTGACAGCCCTCTGAAAAAGCCTTACAATATCCAGATGGGAGATATATCTCAGCGCTCCATTTTTGCAAAAAACCACTTCTAATTTCATTTAGAACCTGATTCAGGCCTGACCAGATTAACTGTTACAAAAAACAAAAGGTCTGTTTTTTCAGTTGTCTTTTCAGTTTTCCTGAAAGGTATGCCCAGTAAAGGTATGTCTCCTAATAATGGAATCTTGGTAACTCTATCTACGGCCTTCTCGCTGATAAGGCCGCCTATAACTATGGTCTGGCCGTCTTTTAACATTAATTGAGTTTCCGCTTTCCTGATAGAATAAATAGGCACCTGAACCTGCGCTGTAAGCTGGTCATACCTTAGGAGCGAGCTCAACTCGGGTTTTAAATGAAGCGTTATGCACCCTTCTGAATTTATCTGCGGAGTAACTTTCAGTAAAATACCCAGCTCCTTTTCTATATAACCCGTAATCTCCATGGTTCCGGTAGATGAATTCCTTTCGTATTTTGGTATATTCAAAGTCTGGCCTACTGTAATAAGCGCCTCTTGATTATTTAAAACCACGATCTTGGGATTAGATATTATTTTGGTATCCCCTCTCGAAGACAATACCTCTAACACTGCCTGGAATTGCGAGAAATCCAAAGTCCCGAATGTAAAATTACTGACGCTTGCAAATGGAAAGCTCGGCGTGCCAGCAGAAGCTGTAGGAAAATCTGCCACGTTTGTATTCGTAACCATGTTACCGGCGGAATCATAGGTAATCTCTGTCTTCGGCGGTTTTGGTATAGGTAGATATTTATATCCTGTACTCGCGGTAAGATTACTTTTAAACGGCGTTGTCACAGGAACCTTTGCCCCAGATGCAACAATCTTTGTCTGCCACTCAATACCAAGTTTATCGGAATTACCAAGCGTAGTCTCTACTATCTTTGCTTCTATCATGACCTGTTTTGTCTGCGTGTCAAGTTTCAGCACCACTTCCCTTATTTTGTAAATATTCGTGGCTATATCCGTAACTATCAGCAGATTTGTCCTTTCGTCAAATTTTACTTTACCGCGGCTACTAAGCATCTCCTGTATTGATGAAGGCACATTTTTCGCAACTGCATAATTAAGCGAAAAGACCTCTGTAACAAGCTCTTCGTTTTCCAGGTTTGCGATAGTGGCCACGCGTATAATATTACCTTCCCTTTCATATATATAGCCGTATGTTCTCAATATAATATCCAGGGCCTTCTCCCACGGCACGTCAGTAAGCCTTATTGTAATAAGCCCTGTGACATCCTTTCCAGCTACAATATTCATGCCGCTTTTGTAAGAAAGTATCCTGAGGACATTGCTTATATCCGCATCTTTAAAATCCATTGTCACATTGCCCGGAGATGTCTCAGTCACCTGGCTAACCTCGGCCTTGACAGTCTCGCTGGCCTTATTGTCCGCTGTCTCATCCTGGCCAAAAGCAAAACACGTAAAAGCAAATAATAAAACAATAAAAACCGCACATATTTTCATATCTACCCCCTCCTTTTTTTATTCCTTATTAAGGTCTATTTTTATATTTTCTCCGCCTACGTCAAAAATAACGTTGTCCTTGTTTATCTTCAAAATTTTTATAGAGCCCATGGTATCTCCTTCTTTTGCTATCTCGCCGTTTATGATAGCTATGGACCCTTTTACATCATCCCACACAATGCCTTCCAGCCTTATATCCTCTGCTGCACTTGCCTCATATGCGTCAGAAGCATAATTGCCTGACTCTGAAATAAGCGGGATAAACGGATCCCGCCTGGCTTTCGCATTGTATTTAAACGCCTCTTCTGCAAAAACCAGACCAAGCGTCATTCCGCTAATCAACAAAACAAGTATGACTTGTTTATTGAAGCACATAGGTGACTATCCTCATTTTTATATCATGACGGCGAGGGTCTTTCTCCATCCCCGCAATATCTATATCTGTTATTTTTATAAATCTATCCATGGTTTCAAGCTTGTTTACAAAAGCCCCCAGCTGATGATAACCTGCCCTGGCTTCTATTAAAATCGGAAATTCAGTATAGGCATTATTAACCGGCTTTGCCTTATTTAAGGGCGCTGGTTCTTCCAAAGGTTTTATCCTGAGAATCTTCACGCCTGAAGATTCTGCCACGCTTGAAAAATCCTCCAATAGGCTTGAAATCTGGTCCTGGGCAGGCAATCTTTTCTGGAGATAGTATGCCTGTTTCTGAAAATTCTCGTACTGCCTGTTTAAGCCAGCTTCATTAGCCATCACTATCTCTTCATTTTTCACCCTGTCCCTGACAACGCGGTATTCTTTATTCTTTGCGTTAAAACCCGCAAGCTGGGGCTTTAAAAGAAAATTGTAATAAAGGATAAGCCCTGCGAAGCCGAATATTGCAAAGAGTACATATAATTTTTGTTTTTCGTTAAGGTCTGCCATTTTATTGGAAATAAAGGGCTATTTTAAAATCAACTATATCCCTTTCGTCCTTTGCCTTTCTCTGCACTGACTCGAGCTTGATATTCTTAAAGTCTTTGAAAAACTGGACATTGTCTTTTAAATTTTTCATAAATTTACCCACCGAAGCCATTGCCTCTTCGCTCTTGGAAATCACGCTGCCTTCTACCATGAGCTTATTTTCGCTGGAATCCGTATAAACGCGCGTAAACCAGATACCAGGCAGCACCAGGTCTGAAAGCTGGTTTATTTTCTCAGCCCATATGAATTTTCTTTTTGTAAGTATATCCAGGGCGCCCATCTTGACCTTAAGAACAGAGATTTCCTTATTGACAGAATCCAGTTTGGAAAGCCTGGAAGAAAAATTATTTTCCCTTGCCAGAAACTTATTTATCTGCGCCGCCCTGATAAAAGAACCCAGCGTTAGAACTATAATAATAAATATCAAAATCCCTGCAGTCCCTCCTGCTATCCAGAACTTGAGCTTCTCAGACTGAAGGTTCAGCTTAAAGCAAGGTTCTGATTTTTTCTTTCTAAGTTCTTCTGGTAATAAATTAATTTCAATCATTATTTCCTCAGCGCAAGGCCTACTGCCACTGCAAATTGAGCAGGGAAATCCCTGGCCTCTTTACTGTTTGCCTCATCCGGTATTTTTATTCCATCAAAAGGATTCCATAAAATAACATCCATGCTAAGGTTTTCTTTTAAAAAATCCCGTATATTGAGAAGATATGAACCGCCGCCGCTTATATAAAACCTCTCCACATTTTTCCCAAACTGGGTTTCAAAATAATCAAAAGACATGCGTATCTCTGATACAAACTTCTCAAACACAGGTGTCTCTGCGTTTCCCGCATCCATGCCGCCCCAGAGTATATCCCTTGTAAAATACAGCTGGCCTTTTGTAATTATGTTCATATTTGAGAATTTTGCCCCGATATCCACCATTGCATAAACGCTTTCCTGTTTTGCCTCCTGGCCGGTCCTTTGAAATGCATTGAATATCGCAGTTGTATCAACGTCTATGCTGGATATATCAATGCCCTGTTCTTTAAATATTTCCATGTAGCTGTTTACTTTTTCTTTCTTGGCAGCTACCAGAAGGATTCTATTGGTGTTGCCTGAAGGGCCTTTGTCAAGGACAGCGCAATCCACTATTGCCTCTTTTATATCAAACGGTATGTATTTTTCCGCCTCAAATTTTATAGCGCTCATGAGTTCTTCCCTTTTCATAGGCGGCATTTCTATATACCTGACAATAACCGAAGGCCCTGACAGGGAAACATTAACCCGCTTTGAAGATAATTTTGAAAGGGATAAAATATCTTTAAGGCTTGTCTTTATATCGTCTCCTGAAACTAAATTTGTAGCGTATTTAAGAAGCTCGAGCTTGCCTTTTTTCTCCTGAAGCTCTATCAATTTTATACTGTAACTTCCTATGTCTATTCCGACAGCCATTATACTATCTATCCCCCATATTATATATGTAGGGAACGGTTTGAAACCGTTCCCTACATATTATCTATTCTACCGCAGGATCAGCTGGATCTGCCTGGGAATCCAGCTTTGCCCTTATGACATCTGATTCATTTACAAAGAAATGCCTTGACCCGGTCTTGCCTGAGACAGCAGGATCAGCATTCAAGGTAAAACTTTCAGCGTCTATAAACACATATGTAAAATTATATCCTTGCTTGATTCCGCTCGCAAGTACGCTATCGATATAAGGAGGATTCGATAGCGGCAATATAAGGTCTGACAGGCTCGCAGGATAGGTATGAGGAAGGTTATTTGCGTAAAAATTCTGGCAAGCCGTAACAATGGTTTTGCATGCGGCTACGGCAGCCATCTCATTTGCATTATGCCTGGCCCGCAACACGCTCGAAACAACAAGTGTCGCAAGAGTCATAACTATTGCGAGCACTATCATTATCTCAACTAATGTAAACCCTTCCCTTTTTGTCATTTATAATAAATTTATACTAATATGACTGAAATGTCAAGATGAAAATAAAAATGGTGCCACGCACTAGTGCGTGGCACCATTATGACTGCATTACAGATAGCGCATTTTATTCTATAGGAGCGCCTGATACGTTATTAAGCCTTATGACCCCGCTTTCATCCACAAAGAAAATAC
>CAKKRB010000023.1 GCA_919902485.1 Omnitrophica bacterium GWA2_41_15
ACGGGTCATATTCCATGGGCTCGTCTATGCCTTCACCTGCTTCATCTATTATGCCGTTTGCGTTATTATCTATCCCGTCAGAATCCAGGATCCTCTGGTTCTGGTTGTCGTCTACGCCTGCCTCCCCAGGCTGGCTGTCTGGCCCGTATCTAAAGCTTACGATATCATCAAATGCATTGTCAGGATCTTTTAAACCGACACCAGTCAGGAATTTCTTAAGGTCAAGTTCGTACGGCGTCCATCCTTCTGTAACCTTTAAAGGAGAAAGGTTGTGTTTATACGCCGTATTTATATCCAGAAAATTGTTTTCATCTCTCGCCAGAACAGCGTATCTTCCTATTGTTTCGCCTTCTTCATTATAGATATTTATCCATTTTGAATCAGGGGAAGCGTCTCCATCATTGTCAATATCTGCTCCTGTAAAAAGCGTGTGCCATTTCTCCTCAAAGCTGTCTATGTTCCTGTCATCTTCTTTTAAAACCTGCTGGGCATATGTAACTCCTGATTGCGCGATATAAGATGCCCTGGTAGCTTCAAGATAATTAACCGCAGACTTTAACTCCAGTCTCATAGTAAACGCAAAAGACACTGCCATTATGCCCGCAACTGCCAGGACGCTTATAACAAGTATTAATGCTATACCTTTTTCTTGCCTCATATCTTTTCATTATACAAAGTAGCTTCTGGGATTGCAAACAAAAACCCCGTTCTTTTGGCAAAGCCAAAAGAACGGGGCGCGCTCCTTATAACAAAACTACCGTCGTTTATTTTCTTTTTAGATTATCCAATAATTCCTGCATCAGCTTGCCTGCTATATCCTTTGAACCAAGGCCGACTGCAAGCGCAACCGCCAGACCTACTGCTCCAAGTAAAATCGTAATAGTTGTATTCAATATCGCAGTAGCTATGTTCAGCTGTTCCAGAGTCATAATAGCTGCGAATATCACTATCACGGTCTGCGTCACCTGGCTTAGCAATTTCGCCTGTTTTATACCTGCATTCATAGAAGCGGTCATAACTATTGAGCCTATAACGCTCGCGAAAAATATACCAAGGGTAATTATAAAAATAGCGGCGATGACACTCGGTATATAAAGTATGACCTTATCCAATAAAGACGCTACAACTGTCATGCCCAAAGCATTCAGGGAAGCCATAAATACCAGAAGCATTATTATCCAATAGATAAGCCCGCCTATTAATTCCGAAAGAGTGTTTTTTATTCCGCCCTTTCTTAAGACATCGGCAAGCCCTGATTTTTCGCTGGCAGCGTCAAACTGTATCATCTTTAACAGTTTCACAACTACGTTCTTTAAAACCGCTGCTATAATCCAGCCTACTACCAGTATAACAAGTATACCTATCAACGTAGGCATAAATGTGGCTGCCCTTACCAGCATAGCTTTAACTGGCTCAATTACTATAGCGCTCCAGTCCATAGACACCCCCTTTTCTACATTCGCCCCGATAAATCGGGGCTCAGTATTCCGCCCGAGGAACCCCAGGTTCTATCCCGGGTGGGCTTCATTTTCTAAGCAATAAAGTATATCCTATGATTTACCAATCGTCAAGGGCAGGCAGATTACTTCCTGGCTTTTCCCTGATTTGCAACAGACGATACCGCTGCCTGGATTTTATCGGGATCTCCTAAATAATAGTGCTTTATAGGGGTTAAATCCTGGGTGAGTTCATAAATAAGCGGGATGCCTGTGGGTATATTTAATTTTACTATTTCTTCTTCTGATACATTATCCAGATACTTTACAAGGGCCCTTAAACTGTTTCCATGCGCGGCTATGATAACCTTTTTGCCGGATTTCAATACAGGCGTGATTGTCTCTTTCCAGTACGGCATAACCCTTGCTACTGTCTCTTTTAGACTCTCTGTAAGAGGCAGGTCTCTTTCGCTAAGGCCTTTATACATTGGGTCATTCCCGGGATACCTCGGGTCCTTCTTTTCAAGCGCCATCGGCGGGATATCATAACTCCTCCTCCAGATGAGTACTTGCTCTTCCCCAAACTTCTGAGCCATCTCTGATTTATTCAAACCCTGAAGAGCTCCGTAATGCCGCTCATTCAACTGCCATGCATTATATATAGGTATCCACATGAGATCCATCTCATCCAGCGCAATCCATAATGTCCTTATGGCCCTTTTCAAAACAGATGTGAAAGCCACATCAAATACATATCCCTTTTTCTTTAAAATCTTTCCAGCCTCTTTAGCCTCTTCTTTTCCTTTATCAGACAAATCCACATCAGTCCATCCAGTGAATTTATTTTCCTTGTTCCAAACGCTTTCCCCATGCCGCAAAAGGACTAACTTTATATTACCCATCACGCTTCTCCCTTTTTAATCTTTTCCCAGATTTCTATTTTTCTTTTTGGCAAGGTCTTATATACAAAATTATTTACTTCTTCCAGCCATTCCAATTTCGCCTTCGCAGGCATATCCATAGTTTCTTTAATATAATTGATATCAGGCTTAAAAGCAAATCCCTTTTTGATTTTCTTCTTATGCATTATTCTTCCTGAGTCTTTCAACTTCTCTCAATGCCTCTATATCTGTGATATCCTGCGGCCTGCCAGCAATTGCCTTCATCTTTTTTAAATATTTTATAGATATAATAGGTATCTTGACTCTTCCTGCTTTTATGTCTTCCTTTTCTTTATAAGCTTTTTCAAAATCTACAGGCTCATAAATAAAGACATCTATGTGGTCCTGATGCCTTTTTAAATGGCAAAAAGAAAATACCAGCATGTTTTTTTCTTTTTTCCATTTTTCCCTGCTGGATTTATCTGCAAAATCTGATGCCTTAACAGGAATCTTTGGCCTGTATCCTAAATCAGTTAATACCTCTATAAATTTTAATAAATTCTTTTTTTCAAAATCTACAAATAAATCAAGGTCAGCTGTCATCCTTACTACGCCATGTAAAACTACAGCCCAGCCGCCAACAACTAAATATCTGACCTTGGTTTTATTCAGCCCCCTGAACACCTTTTCATAAAACATAGGTTTAATATACACCAGGCTGGATTAAAAATCAAAGGAAATTAACTGTTCAGGCATTTGGCAGGCGAAACTATGCGGAAGAATCAGAATTAATTCCATCCACTTGCGCTATATAAGGCAAACCATATGCGCGGGTTATAAATTTTCTCTTGCGCTATGGCTACTATGAAGTATGGCATTAGTTCCTGGTTCTCCAAGCCATACATTGCCAACTCTAAAGGTAAGCGCGCAATCTTGCCTCCTTATTCCCTTTAAAATTGTCTTATATATAGCTTTTCCATTTTGAAAATATTCCAATTCTAAAGGAATAGTTACCCATGCCGCATCATCAGGGGTATCGGGAGATGACATAGCATTGGTTCTCACATAGGCCCTTGGCGGTTCTACTCCAGGCGCAATGAGTATCTCAATAAATACTTCCTCTTTACCATCGCTCAAATCTACAGGAAGCGTCTCTCCAAGCGCAGGCTCTGCTCTTGAGATTTGAATACCATGAGCAGAAAGATTAATGTTTGCCTCTGTCATAGCGTCATTCTTGCCCATAAGCTTAATATCAAAGGTTTCATTTTCTCCTATTACTTCGCTCCACCATATAAGGTACGCAGCTATTGTATTACTAACAGTCAATTTGCGGCTTAAAGGTATGGAATTTACTTCATTTCGAGCATAAGCCTCACGATTATTGTTATAAAAATCTATGTCACGATTAAATGCCTCCCAGAAAGCCCCTTCTGTATTATCGCAAGGCACTATCAGGTTAACGCCTACACTTCCAAGAGAGATTTGTGTGCCGCCTTCTATCCATGGAGCTGCCAGCTGTTTACCCCCGCTTGCAGTCACGTCAGCTTCCTTAAATTCTTCTGCTCCTGTTCCTCTTCTTGAAACCTGACCTTGTACATTCGTAGCTGCAAGAAGCACTCTTTGCTCTTCAGGAGTAAATTTATCAACTAATATAAATGTGCCTTTATAAGCAGAATTCTCTCCATTCTTTTTCTTATCATCTTCTATCTCCTCTGCCAATCTCCTGAGTTCTCTATAAAGAGCTATGCTCTCTCTATAAGGCTGGGCATTAGCAAAAAATATAACCTGAGCGCCTTTTTTTACTATTTTTCTTATATTCTCTTTTGTAAAAGCCTTAAGGTCTTCTGTCCCGCCTTCCTCAATCCTGCCTTCTCCAATTCCAAGCTTTTCAGGAACAAGCCGTCCGCTATAGGATATAATAATTTTTTCAGGGTCGAGCTCCAAATACCCTGAGATAATCAAAGGGCTGCTTTTTTTCTCTTTCAGCATACTGATTAATTTTTCCTTTGCCTTTTTATCTGCAGCTATCATCTGCTCTATTGTAGGATGCTCTACATCTGCATCAGGATATAATTCCAATAATATCTTACGGAATTCTTTTGCTGAAAGCTCGCGCAAGTCTCCATTCGCAAGGCCGCGTAAAGGCAGTGCGTCAATTTCGCTTACTTCAAATGCATGTATGCGCGAAACACCATTAGGCATATGAGATGTCCTTAACCCTACAGAGCTATCATCAACAACTATCTGACCATCAGGAAGTTTGCTCAGATAATACCAATGATACTCATCTTTTATGCCTCTTTTGTCTCTTAAAAACTCGCGCGCTTCTTTAAGATTCTTAAAATATTTAATTGCCCTGTTATTATAAGTATGCGTAACACCTGATATTGGGATCCTTGCTAAGGCAGCGTATTTTTCAGAATCTTTCTGGTATAAATATCTCCTGTAAAACGCAGCAGGCAGGACCTGACTGTCATGCAGGCTCAGTAAAATATTTCCCCAGCCTTCTTTTCCACTGCTCTCATCCGCCATTTGAGCCATTCTATTTACTAGTTCAGTAACTGCTGCTGAAAAGAAATCTGTAAACTCGTCCTGTGTGACCCTGCTGTCTTCCTTGCCATATTTATAAAGTTTCCCTACATAATATCTTTCTTTATCCCTGATCAAATAATCTTCCATCTCAAATATTTCTGTCTCTCCTCTTTCGTTTGGAACCGCTATTTCTTTAATGCGCCTATAGACCTCAACGTGAATAACTCTTCCTCTAAACTCTACCTCTAAATCATCTATTATCTTTTCTCCGGGATCCTCGTTAAAATCATTATAGTAGGGCTCGGCCCATACTAATCTTGCCTTATCTTTTATAAAGCGCTTTATAGCCACGCTTTTAGATACCGTAACCCTGCCAAGGCCTCCTGCCATACGCGATATCTCCGGCGCAGCAATAACAATGGTTTTTCCTATTAAGTTGGGCGCGTATTTTTTAAGCCAGTCATCCGGTATCTTTGATGGAGGTAAAAGCGTAAGTCTAATACTGTCAAATATGGTATGGCTATAAAAATTTTCAGATGCGCCTTCACTGCCATATGTTTTTTCAATGCCAGAAATTCCTGCTATAAGTTTCTGCTGTGCGGCTTCATCCATCGTAGAGACAGCATCCCATATAGGATAAAATGCCTCTACAGGATAGTAAGGCCAGAGTTCTTTTGCATACTTTTCATAACTCAAAAGCAGTGCATTGAGCTGGGATGAATCGCCAAGCTTAGATTCTATTTCTTTCCTTATATAATCATAGTCATTACACCATAGAGCTGCTGTGCGGCGTTTCTTATCTCCTGAAATCTTATAGTAACCTTTTTCCCTTTCGATCAATCCTGATGCTGAGAGTTCACCTAGTAACCCTACAACATATTCCGCAGAAAGCTTTGCATCCTGTTTTAAAATTCCTAAAGCCTTCATCTTAGACTCAAGTTTTTCTCTTATCCCTTCAGCTGTTACAGGCCCTTCTTCTATTAAAACCATATCCAGCGCTGTCTGGAGCTTTAACCATTTCGGCTCTGTCACAATCTGCCCGCTTCTCAAGAATAAAAGCGAGGCAGGATCCATCATACCCTTCAACAGCTTATCCTTTTCAATCACCTGGATATCTGACCTATATTGGCCTCCTCTTAGATTAACGCATAATGTATACATCTTAACGCTATTTCCAGCCTCGTCCTTAAAGTCAACTTCCACAATGCCTTCATAGTCATCACCTATATGCTGATATCGCACTTCAACTTTCCCCTCATAATCTAATATTTCTTTTACTATCTCTCTTACTTTTTCTGAAAACTCAGCAAACCCGGGGAAAATCCGTTCTGCTTCTTTTTCTAAATCTACATAACCCTGGAACCCATACATATAAAAAAGAGGATGCGTATATCCTTCAGCTGTCCCTGAATATTCCATAATAGAAACTCTTTGCCTGTCTTCTTCAGACAAGCTAATCCACGCCATATACACGCCAAGATAATATGCCCTTAATTTATCTATATTCCATTCCCCTCTCATATCCTTTCCTATGGCATTGATAATAGGACCATACTGGGCCTCATCATGGTCATCAAAAATTACCCATGAGGATTGGGGTCTGGATAAATTTCTAAGCCTGGCTTTGAGCAACCCTTGCAATGTTTTAAAAGAAGTTTGGCCTTCCTGCCTACTGCCGTAATCTCTCAATTCATTATGTATGCCTCCTTGACCTTGTGACTTTGAAAGCACAAGATCTGCGTGAGGCACTTCTAAAAAGTGTTCCCATTCTCCAATCAGGCCAAGGCCAAGCTTTTTAGCATTTTCCCAGAGTCTATATCCGCCTTTGCTCAAACCTCCCATCTGATCGCAGCGCACCCATTGAACTCCTAATTTTCTAAGCCTCCTTAAGAACCATGTTGCCAATAATACTGTCTCATCTTTGGAATAATCAAGTTGATACCCCCATGGGCTGGGCTGATTAGAATAACACCTGTCCGGAAACGGCCTTCCTGATAAATCGCCTCCTGTATGCTCAAGCACAATATCCACTATTATCTCTACCCCATTCTTTCTCGCCGTATCCACAAGTAATCTAAAATCCTCATCATTCCCATAACGCGGGTCAAAATATAATCCGAAATAACTATAAGGAGAAAGTTCAGCCCCCATTGCCTGCAGGCTGCCCATAAGCATTATGCTGTCGTATCCCTTATATCTGGCTATATTATTTGCAAGCCATTTAAATCTATTAGTCTCTGTTTTACATTCTGCGTCAAGATTTACCTGTTTTATTATTCTTGGCTTTTTAAAAGGAGGGTTTTCTGTGGACTCAAAAGATTTATTATTCTCATACTCGGTTTTAACCTTTTCTATAAGCGCTTTTACATCCTCATCCTGAACCCCGGAACGGTTATAAATCTCCTCCAGATATTCTATCAACTTTACAGGTAAGCCTACCATTGTTATATCTCCGCCAAACTCTGAACTATTCTCTGATGCCTGATTTATATACCCGATTAAGTGCCTTATTAAATCACAATTCCATGGAAGCTCTTCTTTGAACTCTTCTGCCAGTTTTGATTCTAAAGAAACAGCTGTTTGCTTTAATCTATGCATAACGCTGCCGTCTGTTTCTTTAAGTTCCTGCATAAAAATATTCACATATCTAACCACAGCCTGATCCTGTTCTTCTTTGCCTGGCTTCAATCTTACGGCTTGTAGCGCAATTTGATATCCTTCGCCATGCCCATTGTGGTATCGAACAAAACCAGCATAGCTCATTAATGCCAAATATAACCTGTAATTAAATTTATCCCCGTCTGCCTTTTTCAGATTTTCAACCAGCCAGCCTGCAAACTTAACAGGATCCTGCAGAATCTGCTTATCAAGTGTCCCAGGCAAAGAACCTGTTTCTTGTTCTAATAAAAATTCTCTCCATTTTTCTACCTCTTCTCCTATTTTTCTATTGCCATGCTCATCAAAACCGGATAATTCAGCATCGCTGCTATCCAAAAAACCAAGAAGTTTCTTATTGGTTACAGGGATATGTTTTTCTCCGTAAGCAAAAAAAAGATTTGAGGTCAGACTGAATAAGCTGCTCCTTTGCTTATCGATCCCAATAGGGACTCTTAATTTATGTCTTATATTTAACTTATGTTTTAAATATATTGTATCTTGAGATGATAATAAAGAAGTAAAGACAAAGATTTGGATTAATACGCAGGATATTATCTTTTGGATTTTATGGTGTGTGGAGTTTATCATATATTACAACTTATTGACAATCTTTTATAAAGAATAATATTAGTTTAACACATATTTCTAACTATGTCAATCTCTAAAAATCAATAAAATTACTTAGACAGGGTTATTGATGTCTGAGCCTGGTATTTGCCTTTACGGTCAGCATAGGTGGTTTCGCATTGTTCGCTTGACTCAAAAAATACAACCTGGCCTATACCTTCATTGGCGTATATTTTTGCGCTGGAAGGTGAAGTATTGCTTATAGCTATTGTAAGATAACCTTCCCATGAAGGCTCAAGCGGAGTAACATTTACTATTACCCCAATCCTGGCATATGTACTTTTGCCTGTGCAAAGCGCAAGAACATTTGAAGGCATCTTAAAATACTCAAATGACCTTGCAAGTATAAACGAATTAGGCGGTATGATGCAAAAATCGCTTTTCAAGTCTTGAAATAAACCTGGTTTTACATTTTTGGGGTCTATTGTATCTTTACTGCCAGCATACTTGAATATCTTAAACTCATCAGCTAATCTTATATCATAGCCATAACTTGATAAGCCATAGGATATATTGCCTTTTTTTATCTGATCTGGCTCAAATGGCTTGATCATTTCATATTCAAGAGCCATCTTTTTAATCCAGGTGTCTGGTTTTAGCATTTTGAATAACCGCAAGAGCGGCACACAACGCAGCCTTCTTCGTGCCTTAACGCAGCACCGCAGTCAGGGCATACGCCAACAACTGTGCCTAACTTGTCTTCTATCATTGTATGAGGCGAATGTTTTTCAAATGCCTCTTCCTGATGGTGCATCTTTCCGTTCCCAAGCCTTAATTCAAGCACCCTTGCAATGGCATCAGCGCAGGAGAAAATCCTTCCGCTTTTTTCCCATGAAGGAGACGGGCAACGTATGCCTCTTAACTGCTCCACTATTCTACTATTCTCAACGCCTGAACGTAGTGCAAGCGACACAAGCCTTCCGATTGCCTCAAGCTGGCTTGCAGCGCATCCGCCTGCCTTGCCCATCTGGATAAATACTTCAAAAGGCATATTAGAATCATCCACATTAATAGTGATGTAAAGATTGCCGCATCCTGTTGCTACCTTTGTAGTGGTGCCCTTTGTAACAACAGGCCTTGGCCTTGGGGCAACGCTTTTATTTTCTTTAAGATCTGTAGGGGAGGGTTTTAAACCCTCCCCTACATCCTTCTTTGTATTATTTGAATTTATGTTCAGCACCTGTTCCTCCCTTGATTTATCCCTGTAAATGGTTACGCCCTTGCAGCCTAACTTAAAGGCCAGCATATACACCTCGCGCACGTCATCCTTTGTGGCCTCGTGAGGGAAATTCACTGTCTTTGAAACAGCATTATCAGTATATTTCTGAAACACCGCCTGCATCCTGATATGCCATAATGGCGCTATATCATGAGAAATGACAAATATCTTTCTGTACTTTTCAGGTACCTCTTCTATATCCTTTATGGAACCTTTTTCTGCAATTGATTCCATAAGCTTCCTTGAACAAAAGCCTTCCCTCTTTGCGGTTTCCTCAAAAAGGGCATTGACCTCAATGAGCTTGTCATTATCCATCACATTTCTGTAATAAGACAATGCAAACAAAGGCTCAATCCCGCTTGAGGCGTCAGAAATGATTGATATGGTTCCCGTGGGAGCAATAGTCGTAAGCGTGGCGTTTCTTAATTTTTTCGCTCCGGTTTCAGCAAATACGCTCTCATTGAATGAAGGGAACGCCCCTCTTTTTTGCGCCAATTCCTGAGATTTAATCTTTGCTTCATCAGATATAAACTTCATTATTTTTTCGCCAAGCTGAACCGCCTCTTCGCTATTATAAGGTATCTCGAGTTTTATAAGCATATCTGCCCAGCCCATTACACCAAGGCCTATTTTTCTATTTGTCCTGGTCATCTTCTCTATCTCAGGCAGAGGGAATTTATTCACGTCAATAACATTGTCAAGAAAATGCACGCTCACATGTACAAGCTTTCTCAGCTTATCCCAATCTATTTCCTTTTTCTCGTCTCCATATACCACTCTGGAAAGATTTATAGAACCTAAGTTACACGATTCAAATGGAAGCAAAACTTGTTCACCGCAAGGATTGGTTGACTCATATTTTCCCAGTTTTGGTGTCGGGTTAAATTCGTTCATCTTATCAATAAATATCATTCCTGGTTCGCCATTTTTCCATGAGCATTCAACAATCAAATCAAATACCTCTTTTGCCCTGAGCCTTTTAACCTCCTTATTTAAATGCGGATCTATTAGCGAATATTCCTCATCATCTATCACCTTTTTCATAAAATCTTCTGTAACTGCAACAGATATGTTAAAATTTGTTATCTCCTTATCGCTCTCCTTACACCTGATAAATTCCAGTATATCAGGGTGTTCTACGCGTAATATCCCCATGTTCGCGCCCCTGCGCGTGCCTCCCTGTTTCACAGCCTGGGTTGCAGCGTTGAATACCTTCATAAAAGAAACAGGGCCGCTTGAAACGCCTCCTGTAGAGCGAACCACGCTATTTTTAGGCCTGAGCCTTGAAAAGCTAAACCCTGTCCCGCCTCCAGACCGATGAATTAAAGCAGTATTCTTCACTGCTTCAAAAATAGACTCCATTGAATCTTCTACTGGGATCACAAAGCAGGCCGATAACTGTCCGAGGTCCCTGCCTGCGTTCATAAGCGTGGGGCTATTGGGCATAAATTCGAAATTTCCCATGATTTTATAAAATCTGTTTTCTGTATCCATCACCTCTGAATCACCTGCGCCATATAATCTGTCAGCCTCTGCTATGTAATGTGCCACCCTTCTGAACATGCCTTCAGGAGTCTCCATGACTTTCCCATCCTTATCTTTCATGAGATATCTTTTTTCAAGAACCTTAAGGCAATTTTCCGAGATGTTTAATTTCTTTTCAGTCTTTGCTTTCAATTCCATCTATTCCTCCATTTTTGAAAAATTACAAAATAAGTATACCACTACAAAAAAAGATGTCAAGTTAAAAAAACACAATATATTGATATTTTTTTATCGCCTATAACTATATGTAGTGTTTAGATGATATCGACGCTGGCTTTTGGAATCCAGCCTTTCAAATCACTTGAAAGGTCAATCTCATACCATTCCTGGGCTTCTTTTATTATCCTCACTTCAGTGCCTTCGTGCAGAGAAAATTGTAAAAGATAATCCTGTTTAGGGCCGCTCCTGACATCTATTTTTTCAGCCGTAATAATTCCAGTCTTTGTAAAATTTTCATCTCTGATCTTAGCTGATAAAAATATCAAAAAAATAAAGCATATAACGCCCAGTGAACCAGCAGTATAAACAAAGTTTTTCCGTTTTGCAACAAAAAATATTGAAAATATTAAAATAAAAATTACAGCGAGATAAAAAAATGAACACACAGCGGTAAGCTCGTTTACAGCCACCTTGTCATACAGAAAAAGCACTGCTGCCAGGACAAAACCTTTTTCAGGCGCATTTATCTTATCAACAGACATTGACCTGGCAAGCCTGAGATTCAGTTGAATATCCCTGTCCCGCGGATCCAGCCTCAGCGCCCTTTCATAATTTAAAACAGCCTTGCCTGTTTTCTTTAATTTAAAATAGCTGTTGCCCAGATTATAAAAAACCTCGGGGCTTATCCGGTTTATTTTCACAAGCTGCTCATAAAAAGAAACTGCTTTCTCATAATCCCCGTTTTCATAACTTGAGGCTCCTTTTTTATACAGTTCTTCCGGAATCTCAGCCGCTATAAGAACTCCTGCTGACATAAAAAATATAAGAAAAGAAAAAACTAAAATCTTTTTCATATCCGCCTCTCAAGCAATGTTATTATCTCCTCCGTCTCTTTAAGCGTCTTATGCATGTCGTCCTTTGTAAAGCCGGCTGATGCAAACCTGGCCATATCGCATGCATCAAACAGCGCCCTTACTTTCTCTGTAACTTCCCTGCTAATTTCTATCTCCGCTAATTTATGCTCGAGCAGATCTTTAGTAATAGACGGGTGCGGGATGTTCAATTTATCAGCTATATACTCTATAACTGCCTTGTAGATCTCAGTATAGAATTCTTTTGTCATATTTTTATCCATAATCTTTTTCGCGGCTTTAAGCCTTTTTGCAGCAGAACTTTTTGCGCGCATAGATCTTGCGTATCCAACATCTGTCCTGAACTTCGCCCTGCGTAATTCATACAGATACAAAAATACCAGGATAAAAAGCGGCAAAATATTTATGAGTAAAAATATTCTGTTTCTGTATAAGAAATTATTTCTTGGACCGAAACCAGATGAAAACATCTTTATATAGGCTATATCTCTTTTAAAAAGCTCTACATCTTCTTTTGCAACGCCAGGTACGGAAACTGTTTTTTCAGCAGGCTCTTCTTTTGATTTGGAAACACTTATTATCACAGGATCCAGTTTCTTTTTAACATAATCCTTTAAAACAGGGTCAAAATAATCATATTCTATCTGCCCTATGGTAAGGATACCCTCTTTCTTCGGGATAATCACCTTTTCAAACACCTTTTCCCCCTGAACTATGTAATTATCTTTTGAGATGTTTTCAGAGCTACCTGATTCATAAAATTTAGCATCCTGGATATCTGGAATAACCGGAGAAGACACCGTCTTTATATTGCCTTTTCCTTTTATCTTTATCTTTAAGCTTACAGGCTGGTTTTCTTCAACTGTATTTTTATCAGCGCTTACAGATATATCGAAATTCCCTACACCGCCTTTGAATCCCAGGGGCTTATTCTGTTCAGGCAAAGGCATTATTTCCACCTTTATAGGGTCTGTTGCGAGTATTACAGACTTTCCTCTTTTGAACATGCTGAACGGGTCATCAAAAGGGTTGTTCGATAAAAACCTGTTCATGTCTTCGACAGCTGCCTCTAATCTTGCCTGGCCTATTGTAAATTCACCAGGGCCTGTGGCAAAAAGAGCTGTTTTAATTTCTGTCACAAGATACTTTGTGCCGTTTATAACCTTATAATACTTTTTCTGCGGAGGCATGTCTTCCAGCCAGAAACCTGTTGTGGAAGGCGGGTTGTACACCGGGTTATCAAACAAATTTACAGCCTGGTAAACAGCAAATGTAAGGGTTATCTGCTCATTAACATACGCCCTGAGTTTATTCACATACGCTTCAATAAAAAGTTCTTTGCCATGCTGCGGCTGGGTATTTTGTTCTTCAGGCACAGAAGACTGTAACCCCCTCGGCAATACCTTTATATTAATGAGCTCGGTAGAATAGGCCTTACCTTTATAATTAATGCTGAATGGCCCCAGAGAATATTCGCCCTGGCTGTTAGGCACCAATATAAAGGTAAAAGATACTGAACTCGAAACCTGGCCGTTTATAATAGAGAGATTTTGAGACCTTCCTGAAGAATACGCTGTAAACCCCTTTAGTTCAGGCATGTCAGGCTGCGGGATATTAGACACATTGCCTGATACTGTTATGGTAAGCGTTATCTGGTCATCCAAACTGGCTTCCTGCTTATCTACATCAGCGGAGATAGTTATATCATCTGCATAGGAAATCCCTGCAACGAATGAAAAAAATAATAAAAATGGGATAAAATATTTCATAACCTCACCTGCTATTTCACAAAACGAGTATGACTCGTTTTGTGAAATAACGCTACCAATCCTTTTCTACTTTATATCCGCCTTCCACAGGCTTTGTTCTTAATTCTTTCTGCAAATCATTTTCATCATCTTTAAGCGCGTCCAAAAGCCTTACAGCATCCTCTTTAGACATTTCATCTTTCTTTTCTTTCTGTTCCTGAGTTTGATTTTTCTCTTCTTCTTTGGGTTTTTCTTTCAGTTTCTTTTTTATAAATTCAATATTATATTTTGCATCCTCGTCATTTGGATTTATATCCAGGCATTTTTTATAGTCTTCTATCGCCTCTGGTAATTTACCCATTCTGTAGTGCGTATTGCCTATATTATAATACGCCTTCGACCTAAGTTCACTATCTTTTGAATCTAAGGACTTTTCGTATTCCTTGAATGCGTCTTCATATTTCTTCTGTTCATGAAGGCCGTTACCTATATTATAGTAAAGCTTGTCGCTGTCAGGATTTTCAATCTGCGCATCGCGCCATTTGGATAAGGCCTCGTCAATCTTACCTTCTTTATACAGTTTGTTCCCTTCTTTATTCTTTGAAGCAAGCGAATCTCCCCACGACCAACCCAATATAGAAACGTAGAACACTACTATCAATAGCAATCTCATTTCTTTTTTCTATCTCCTATTATGAATTCTATGCATAATAATATAAAAGCAATACCAAGAAAATATTGAAACCTATCCTCATACTGAGTATATAATCTGCTTGAAAGTTCTTTTTTCTCCATCCCGCTGATCTCATCATAAATTTTATCCAGCTCAAATTCGGACAGGGTGGCATTGTAATATTTTCCATCTGTAATAAGGGCTATTTTCTGGAGCATGTCTTCGTCAAGCCTGGTCATCACCACTCCGTCTTTGGTGTCCTTTTTATACCCACTGACCTTGCCTGTTTCATCCGTCAGAGGAATAGGTTCTCCTTTTTTTGTGCCCATGCCTATTGTATAAATTATAATCCCTTCTTTTTTAGCCTCGTTTGCGGCATCTATAGGGTTAGTATCGTGATCTTCTCCGTCTGTAAAAAGCACCAGGACCTTGTGTTTTCTTTCTTTCCTGCTGAATCCTTTTATGGCTGTTCTTATTGCACCACCTATGGCTGTGCCAGGCTTAGGCATCATGCCTGGTTCTATTATGCTTAAAAACATCTTTGCTGCGTTATAGTCTAATGTCAGCGGGCACTGCATGAAACTATCCCCTGCAAATGTTAGTACCCCAACTCTGTCGCCTTTCAGTTTATCTATAAGAGAAGAAATCTCCAGTTTTGCTTTTTCAATGCGATTTGGCTTTATGTCCTGGGCAAGCATGCTTGAAGATGTATCTATAGCTATCATTATATCCACTCCGTAACGTTTAGTCATGGTAAGCCTGGCGCCTATCTGAGGCATGGTTAAAGCCAGAATCAAAAAAATACACGCAATAACTATTATAATCTTTCTTGCCTTTTCTTTTGCTATACTCTTGGAACCGGAAAGCCTTTCTATAAGAGCGGCATCGCCAAACTTTTCTATCTTTTTCCTCTTGCTTATCCTGACAAAAATGAAAAATACAGCCATTATTGGGACTAATAAAAGAAAATTTAAATATACAGGCGCTCCCCAATGCATATCAAAACCCCTAAGGTATTTTTCTCAACAAAGTATTTGCTAATACTATTTCCAGTAAAAACAATATAAATCCCGGCAATATAAAAAATACTGCCAGTTCAGTATAGTTTGCGTATTCCTTTGTTTCTATTTTTGTTTTTTCCAGCTTGCCTATTGTTTTATAAATCTCCTCCAGGCCATGTTTGTCTTTTGCCCTGAAATAAATCCCGCCTGTTTCATCTGCAATCTTTTTAAGAAGCTCTTCGTCTATTTCTGTATCCATATGCACGTATCTTTTTCCAAAAATAGGGTCTTCCACTGGATACATAGCACCTCCTGGCTTTCCTGCTCCTACTGTGTATATCTTTATGCCAAGCGCTTTGGCTGCATTAGCGGCAGTTAAAGGATCGATCTTGCCGGCATTATTAACGCCGTCTGTCAAAAGTATTATTATCTTACTCTTAACATTAGAATCCCTGAGCCTGTTTACAGCATTTGTAATTGCTGTCCCTATGGCAGTTCCGTCTTCTATCATCCCTATATCTATTTTGTCTAACAGTTCAAGCAATGTGCCGTAATCAAGCGTAAGAGGGCATTGTGTAAAACTAAACCTGGAAAATACTACAAGGCCTATTCTGTCATTGCGCCTTGATTTTATAAATTCCCTTAAAACATCTTTAGCAGCGGCAAGTCTATTCTGCGGAGCAAAATCTTCTGCCTTCATGCTGCCTGATGTATCCAGAGTAAGCATTATGTCTATGCCTTCTGTGATGATTTCCTCTTCCTTCTGGCCTGCCTGAGGCCTTGCCAGCGCCAGGATAAAAATAAAAATAGCTGCCATCCTTAATATCATCGGCGCATGCCTGTATTTCACGCGAATCCCTGGCCGTATGTTTTTCAGAATAGCAATATCTGAGAAAATAATGCTCGCTTCGCGTAATTTAGCGCGCCTGAAATAATCCCGGACTAATAACGGGATAATGCTGAGTAATATTAAAAATAATGGGCTTGCAAATCTCATGTTATAATTTTAGGCGTAGTTATATCTATTATCTCTTCTGCTTTTTTATAAATATCTTCGACCTCTTTCTGATCCGGCGTATATTTTGCAAACTTTACCATATCGCAGTCTTCAAGAAAATAATTTATCTTATCTACATGCTGACGTTCTATTCTTTTTGACTTCATTTCCTGAAAAAGTTCCCATGTAGTCCTGTCCATAGCAAAAATCCTGTACCTATTTTCTATATAGGTACGGATTATATCGGAAAGGCCTATATAAAAATCTTTGATCAGGCCTTTTTCTATAAGCTTTTTTTCTTTAAGGGCTTTCAGGGCTTCTCTTGCGATTTCCTCTGCAGGCATTGGAGGTGCGTAAGTTTTTTCTTCTGCCTTTTTCTTTTTAAAATAGATAAATGCCGCTATGGCAAGCGCTGTTAAAATTAATGCAGTAAACGGCAATATAGAAAATCTTTCATTTATATCAACGATATCTTTTAACGGCCTTATATCATTCATATGCCTTCATCTGAATCTTCTGGCGCGGGCTTTGAAAAAAAGTATCAACGGCTCTATATAAGATCTATCAGTTGAGATATCTACTGAATCAATGCCCATGGATCTGAAGACCCTGTTTCTGCCTTCTGTGAAAGATGCTCTTCCTTTTGCAAGTTCTTTTCTTAAAAGATTGTCTCCTGTGTCCAGAAATAAAATCTCGCCTGTTTCTGCGTCTTCTAATTCCACAAGGCCTATATCTATTAGGTCTTTTTCCCTTGGGTCAGATATGGAGATGCCTATAATATCATGGCGCCTATTCAGAATCCCGAGGCGCCTTTCATAATTAGAATCCATAAAATCAGAGATAAGAAAAATAACGGAGCGCTTTTTTAAAACCTTTCCCAAGTATTCCAAAGCTAAATTTATTGATGTGTTTCTGGATTCCGGCTTATAATACAAAAGCTCTCTTATGACTCTTAATACATGCGGCCTGCCTTTTTTAGGTGGGATAAATTTTTCAACCTTATCTGTAAATAATAATAAACCGATTTTATCATTATTTTTTATTGCGCTGAAAGAAAGCACTGCGCCTATCTCTGCCATTAATTCTATCTTCATCTTGTTTCTGGTGCCAAAACTGCCAGAGCCGCTCATATCTGCCATAATTATTACCGTAAGCTCTCTTTCTTCTATGAATTTTTTGACATACGGGTGGCCTGCTCTGGCAGTTACGTTCCAATCAATGGAACGTATATCATCTCCAGGCACATATTCCCGGACTTCATGAAACTCCATGCCTCTGCCTTTAAATACAGACTCGTATTCTCCGGCAAAGACATCGTTCACAAGCCTTCCGGTCCTTATCTCGATCTGCCTGACTTTTTTAAGGATTTCTTTGGGGATCACGGGACTTCTATCTGGTCAAATACCTTCTTTATAATATCTTCACTCGTCATCTCTTCTGCCTCTGCCTCGTAAGTAAGAATAACGCGATGCCTTAATATATCCATACCCACTGCCTTTATATCCTCAGGAGTTACATATCCTCTTCTGCGGACAAATGCATGCGCCTTAGAGGCTATATTAAGGTATATGGATGCTCGGGGAGATGCGCCGTAAGCAATGAAATTCTTTATGTCGAGTTTATACTCTTCCGGAGTGCGGGTTGCATAAATGATATTTACTATGTAATCCTTGATCTTTTCATCCATATATATCTCATTTACAACCTCTCTTGCCTTTATGATATCCTGCGGAGAAACAATAGCCCTCACTTCACTCGGGTTATGGCCTGCCATGCGCTCCATTATTTCTTTCTCTTCTTTTTTATCAGGATAATCAATTTTTATCTTGAGCATGAATCTATCTATCTGCGCTTCAGGCAGAGGATATGTTCCTTCCTGTTCTATCGGGTTTTGAGTAGCCAGGACTAAAAATGGTTCTTCTAATAGAAACGTGTTTTCTCCAATGGTGACCTGCCTCTCCTGCATAGCTTCAAGAAGCGCGCTCTGAACCTTTGCAGGGGCCCTGTTGATTTCATCTGCTAATATAAGATTTGAGAAAATCGGGCCTTTTTTGGTAGTAAATGCCCCATCCTTTGGATTATAAACAAGCGTGCCTATTAAATCTGCTGGTAATAAATCAGGAGTGAATTGAATGCGCTGGAATTTTGTCTGTATGCATCTGGAAAGTGTTTTAACAGCAAGCGTTTTTGCAAGGCCTGGAACACCTTCTATCAATATATGGCCGTTTGCGAGCAATGCTATTAGGAGCCTGTCCACAAGATAACGCTGGCCCACTATTACTCTGGATAATTCCTGGGTAATCTGCTGGATAAATAAACCGGACTCTTTTACTTTTTCGCTTATCTGTTTTATGTCCTGGCCGTACTTAGGACTAAAATCTGTCATATATACACCTCCTATTGAATTGTCATATTTTCTAATCTCTTTACCCTTTCTCTTATCGGCGGATGTGTGCTGAAAAGCGCTGCAATAGCATTAGCTCTTAAAGGATTTACAATAAATAGATGCGCCGTAGCCTGATTCGCATCCATAGGATAGACCTTATTCCCTTTTTCCAATTTCAAAAGCGCATGGCTAAGACCCGTCGGCGTGCCTGCTATTAAAGCGCCTCTCTTGTCAGCAGCGTATTCTCTGGATCTTGATATCGCAAGCTGTATGAGCATGGCTGCTATGGGAGCAACTATCAGCATAACCAGCATGGCTATAGCATTGCCCTCTCTGTCCCTGTCACTTCTCCCTCCGAATACAGCTGCCCATCTTGCCATGTTTGCAATCATTGTAATCGCGCCTGCAATCGTAGCTGCTACAGTCATTATCAAAGTATCCCTGTTTTTTATATGTGAAAGTTCATGGGCTATCACGCCTTTTAATTCTTCGCGGGCAAGAAGATTCAATATACCCTGTGTCACGCATACCGCGGCATGTTCAGGTGAACGGCCTGTTGCAAAAGCATTGGGCGCGTTCTGCGGAGTTATGTATACCTTTGGCATTGGAATTTTCGCAGAATCCGCAAGCTCTTTTACTATATTATAAAGCTCGGGCACCTCATTTATATCCGCTTCTTTTGCGCCATACATCTTAAGGATTATCTTATCGCTGAACCAGTATGATGCAATATTCATAACAAAGGCAAATATAAACGCATACAATGCGCCCTGCTGGCCGCCGAAATAACCTCCTATAAATATAAAAAGCATAGTCAACAAGACCAGCAATACTCCTGTCTTAAAATAATTCATACATCCCCACCTCCGCGGGCAAACAACATAAATGAAGAGAGCCCCAACGCTACAGGGCTCTTCTTCATTTAATTTTATTCTGTTTTAACCTACTTTTTCTCTTCTTTACTCTTGGTTTCTTCTTTTTTAGCCTGCATGCAATCCTTTATCTCGCTTACGCCTGCAAAAAGCGCTGCAAGGCCTCCCAGAATCAATATAGCAGGAACAGAACCTTTTAATAGTATCACAAAGCTATACCACCAGGTTATGAGCCCCCATATGCCCAGAATAATGCTTATTAGTCCGCCAAGCACTGTTATGTATTTTCCCATTTTTTTCCTCCTTCTTTCTTAATTTTAATTATACTAACTTATAACATTTAAAAGCCGGTTTGTCAATACCTTATAAATGCTTGCCAAGCAGATTCCAGGTTTTCGGTCCTACTACTCCGTCAGGCACAAGGCCTTTGGACTTCTGAAAATCCTTTATTGCCTGCCTGGTCCTTGGCCCCATCTTCCCATCAATCTTGCCAGGATCAAAGCCCGCATTCTTTAAAGCAGTCTGTATATCTTTCCCGGCAGGCTTGAACTCTGCCTTAGCCCCTGCCTTTTCCTTTGATTCCTTTACCTTCAGCGCGTAATCCTTTTTAGATTCAAGTATTTCTTTAGCCCTCCTTGAATCCTCCAGCTGGGTCAAAGTGGTTTTATCAATGTAGCCTGTGCTTTTAAGGCCTATTGATTCCTGAAATGCCTTTATGGCATCGCGGGTTTCTTTGCCCATCCTGCCGTCAGTATTGCCGGGTTCATAACCTTCGCTTTTAAGTATTACCTGCACCTCTTCAACCTTTGGGTTAATTATATCAGTGCTTCCTATAAGCTTTTCCTCTTCCCTCTGGTACTGGACTGATTTGGGCACAATATTGCACCCATAGAAAGATATCAGAACCAATGCAGCTAAAATAATGTTTTTGCCTATTCTCATATTTATTCCCCTTTTGCCGCTTTTTGGTATTATATCAAAAAATAAATGTAAAGTGAAGACATTAATGGTAAAATTGTTTTATGCTGAAACAAATAATTCCGAACAATATTTGCCTTTCCTGCGATGTGTGCTGCAGATTCCTGGATAAAAATGCAGCACTTAGGCCTCTTTTTCTGCCGCATGAGATAACTTCTAAAATAAAACCGCACCTGGATAAAACATCCAGTGTAGAATTAAAAGAATTTCAGAATATGTACACCTGTCCCTTCTTTAATACAAAAAGCAATAAATGCGCCATATATTCAAAAAGGCCTTTTGACTGCCAGCTTTACCCGTTTGCTGTAATGTTTGACGAAAAACATGAAAAGGTTGTCCTTGGCATTGATAAAAAATGCCCATTTGCTATAAATCCTGAAAATACGCGACTAATAAAAGAAAACTTCCATTATCTAGTTGATCTGCTGGAAAAGAAAGAAAATGCCTCCCTGATAGTTAAAAATCCTTCATTCATAAGTAATTTTCAGGGAGAAGTGATTCAATTCTCCTGCCTGGATACGCTTACAAAAATGCTTATTAATAATCCTGAAAAAAATGGATTTAAAAAAATCTCCTTAAAGGATAAACCGGTATTTACACCTTTTCCACCCCGTAGGTGGCCGAAGGCCACCTACGGGGTGGAAAAGTATCCTGACTCAAGCCAGAATTTTATAAATCTCTTTATATGGAAAGACAAAAACCCTGTTTGGTGGAAGTATACCCATTCTGATCGGCGATCGGAGCCAGGTTCATTAGAAATCCTATTAGAAACAGACTCCGGATATATAGATTTTAATTCCCTCAAAAAATTTCCTGATTATATTTATCTCCAAAAAAACCTGGCTGGCCTTATGGGAAACAGGTATAAACACAAAAGGGCGTGCTGTAATTACTTTTCAAAGAATTACAAGTTTGAATATCTAGCGTACAAACAGAACATGAAAAAAGACTGCATGAAACTTTTTTCGAAATGGGCTTCTGAAAGAAAAAAGAAATTTCCAGACCTCTATTACCACAAACTCCTGGAGGATAGCTTTTCAGCGCATAAACTCGCTATAGAGAATTATAAAGCCCTTGGCCTGATAGGACGTGTTATAAAAATAAGAGACAGGATCTGCGCCTATACCTTTGGCTTTCCCCTCTCCCTCATTGAGGGAGAGGGAAGGGTGAGGGAGCCTATGTTCTGCGTGCTGCTGGAAGTCTGTGATTTGAAATTCAAAGGTATCGCGGAATTTATATTCAGGGAATTCTGCAGGGAATTAAGCAGCTACAAATATATCAACACTATGGACGACTCAGGCCTTGAAAACCTGCGCATCTCCAAACTCTCCTATCACCCTGATTATCCCCAGCAGATGTGATCGAAATCGCAATTGCCGCATTTATCTTTATCGCGCTCAGGAAGTTTTTCAAAATGAAGAGTCTGGATATTTTTCCAGGCATTCTTTATTATATTGACCATTTCATCTACCATTTCTTCTTTTAGCTCTATTTTAAATTCTGTCGGCTCGCCTTGTTTTATCCCGTATTTTATTAAATCCTTTTGGGCTGGCTCTACAAATACAAGCACTCCATGGTTTACAATCATATTTTTATCCTGCCTGGTTTTGTCTCTTTCATATAAAAGCTTATAGCACACCAGCTGCCTCAAATAATCGTCGCATTCTTCGCTTTCAAGGCTTTTTGGCTCAAAGATGCCTTTAGCGTGTTTATTCGGCTGGCCTGTTTTATAATCAACCACTCTGACAAGATTATTTTTCTCGTCTTCCAATTCTAACTTGTCGTATTTCCCGGTAAAGACAATGCCGTCTATATTTACAGGCATCCTGTTTTCAAGCCCGATTGGTTTTATAGGCTTTTTGGAAATCCTTTCGTAATATTTTTTCAGGCCCTCAAATTGTTCCCTGCATCTTAATTCTATAGCCTTCTCAGGCCCCTGGAATTTCAATGCCTCTATAAATCTTTCCTTGAAAAACTGGAAATCAGGAAACCTCTTTGTCTTGATGTATTCCCTGTATAAACCTTCCAGCCCTGCGTGCACTGCGTTGCCGAACATAAGGCTTTGTTTTTTCGCAGAAGGAAGCATCAGCGCGTTATCATAAAGAAATTTCCGCCTGCACCTTAGATAATTATCCAGGCTCGTAGGATTCAAAGGCATATTCTTAATAATGTCAGTCAGAACCTCTTTTGTGCCGATAAAAGGCTCCATAAGGTTTGTTTTTTCAAGAAAACTTACCAGGATATCCTCTTCTTTTAAATCAGGCATTTTTGATTTTATGCCAAGCCTGTGTAAAAACGCGCTTGAAACCACGCTCTCGTCAGGGCTCGCGGTAAATATAATATTGCTCCTGGCCCTTGATACAGCTACATAAAAAAGCCTTGTCTCGTCGTAAAACCTTAGCTCCTTTATCCTTTCTTTATTGTCAACTCTCTCCGCGTTTTTGGCCAGGCCAGGAGGAAGCGGGATCGTATCAGGCCTTGGCTTTATAGGCCAGCTTTTATCCTGTAAACAGAACGGGATTATAACACTGTGAAACTCCTGGCCTTTGGAACCATGCGCTGTAAAGATCCTGACCCCATCCTGAGTCATTGTTACAAGCTGGCCTTCCAGCGCCATGCCATGCTCATTCCTTGTCCTTATCTCCTCTACAAAATCCTTTAATGTTATGCCTGGTTTTGATATGTCTGAACTCTTTACCATATTTATAAAAGACGAAAGCGCCCTTAATTCCCTGATTTTCATAACATCATCCTTATCGTATTTCTCCAGGATATATTTATAGATCCCTGCGTCTTCAATATATTCCATCAGGATTGTATGCGCCGGCTTAAATTGCGAATTCTCTATAAGTTTTTTTATCGTAGCCCCTGCATTTTTCAGGCTCCCTGATAAATCTTCTGAATTCAAGAGTTCCAGCAATATCTTCGCATCTTCTTTGTTTCTTTTCTTCTTATTTACTCTGGCTATCAGGCCCAATGTATCCTTTAGCGGAATTTTAAAATAATCCGCTATGAGTATTTTATATAAAACCCTGTCCCTGTCTTCATAATTTTCCGGATCCAGGCTTGCGAGCTCCAGCACATCCAGCATCTGCCTGACCCGCGGTTCAGGCCTCATATCCTCTTTGCCGTCAGTTGCATACGGGATGCCTGCCTGTAAAAATTTGTCTATTATCCTCAATATCAAATCTCTCTTCCTGACTAAAATAGCTATATTATTGTAAGGGTTTTCTTTTTCTTCCAGGCTAAGGTCTTTTGAAGATTCAATCTGATGTTTGAACTCCTTTACCTTTTTCACAATAAAACCCAGTTCCTCCGCCTCTTGCGTGAATTCATAGTAGTCTATTGATTTTTTCTTAAAATCCGTTACATTTATAAGCTCTTTATCGCCTGTTCTTTCATTCTCAGGCACCTCTTTTATTAAGGACCGGGCAAGGCCTATTATCTCTTTTGTTGAGCGGTAATTATTCTTCAAAGATATTATTTCCAAGTTTTTGAATTTCTTTTTAAGCTCCTTAAAATTACCTACGCTAGCGCCCTGGAACCTGTATATCGACTGGTCATCGTCTCCAACACAGCATACATTAGGATTATCCGGCTTGAGTATGGAAAACAATAATTTCAATTGCGCGCCGTTTGTATCCTGGAATTCATCCACCATGAAAAACTGATACTGGTCCTGGTATTTTTTCTTTAAAACCGGCTCGTTGTTAACCGCGTGGATGGCCATCATAATCATGTCGTCATAATCATATCTGCCCCGTTCGTCAAAAACCTCTTTGTTCCCGCTTGCCTTAAGTTTTTCATACTGGTCATAGATAATGGCCAGCGCTTTTATCCTTGGAATATGCTTTTCCTCTATATAAGCGCTGTCCGGCTTTAATGTCTTTACATGTTCCAGGAATTCTTCAGGGCTCACGCCTTCCCTTTTAAGATCGCTTATCCTTTTTTGTATCTCTCTCTCGTAATTATACGGGGCGTTAAAAGGCCTTATTTCAGAAATACCCTGAGTATGGTCCAGGATATATTCTATTGCTCTTACCTGCTCTATGTCTTCAATCTGTATCCTCTCCTGGATATAGTTAGCTGCCTCTTCGGAATCCAAAAGGATTGAGTTTGCAAAACTATGGAATGTCGCGACATATACATCATAGCCTTTAAATCCGATAATCTTTGCAAGGCGCTCTTTCATTGTCTTGGCTGCGGCATTTGTGTAGGTAAGTATCAGGATATTTTCAGGAAGGGCCTTTTTCTGGCGTATTATATTCGCTGCCCGCACAGAAAGTATCTGCGTCTTGCCTGTACCAGGCCCTGCCAGAACCAGCACAGGGCCTTCAATGGTATCTACGGCCTTTTTCTGTTCTATATTTAACTCTTTGTAGAATTTCCCGAAGTTTTCCATCTTTATAGTTTCCGTTATTTCACAAAACAAGTCATACTCGTTTTGTGAAATAACGCCTCTGTTAAATTTCTTTGCCTATGGAAAATGCGCGGCCCAAACATTTACCTATGCCATGATACGTATAGACTTCAGGGTCATATAAAATAGGCTTTATCTTCTCTATGTCAGGCAGGCCATCTTTTCCAAGCGCATTCTCATCGCACTTCACATCTAATATCTCACCTATAAACTGGGTATGCAGGCCTATTTCAATGGTATTAATAACCCTGCATTCTAAAATCAGAGGAAACTCTTTTATATAAGGCGCATCTACAAGCCCGCTCTTTACAGGAGACAGGCCTGTTTTTAAAAACTTATCTTCGTTTTTACCTGATACTATCCCAAAATAATCAGCCTCTTTAATGTATTTTTCAGAAGTTACATTGACTGTAAATGCTTTTTTATCCATTATATTTCCGTAGGAATAAGCTGCCTTTCTTAAAGATATGCCCACGCATGGCGGCTTAGAACAGGTAACCCCTCCCCAGGCAACTGCGCAAGCATTTGCCTTCCCATTTTTATCATATGTTCCTATAATCCACACGGGCGTGGTAAAAACAAGGGCCTTGGCCCCCAATGATTTTTTCATATAAACCCCTTTCTCTGTTGCAGCATATTATAACACTCTTATCCAAAGACGTCTACCAGGCTATTTGACATATCCTGGATTATTGAATATACTATTTATTGTAGGGGAGGGTTTTAAACCCTCCCCTACACAATCTATATGAAACATCGAGAAACATGGAAATCAAGGATGGGGATTATAATGGCTGTTGCAGGGAGCGCCATAGGGCTTGGAAACTTTCTCCGCTTCCCTGTGCAGGCAGCTCAGAATGGCGGCGGCGCATTTATGATCCCATATTTTATCTCTCTTCTCCTCTTAGGTATACCCTTAATGTGGGTGGAATGGACCATTGGACGTTTTGGCGGAGGTTTCGGCCACGGAACAGCCCCAGGCATATTCCACAACATGTGGACCAAGAATAAGTTCATAAAATATTTCGGCATAATAGGCATATTCGGGCCCCTGGTAATATTTATATACTATACCTATATAGAATCCTGGACACTTGCATACGCATTCTTCTCAGCAGTAGAAAAATACAGCCAGGCAACAACACAGGACAGCATGATCTCCTTCCTGAAAGGATTCCAGGGCATTGAAAAAAATAATTTCTTTTCCAGCATTCAATGCGCTTACATTTTTTTCCTTATCACGTTCTGCCTTAATATGTTTGTCATATATAAAGGTATATCAGGCGGCATAGAAAAATTATGCAATATTGCGCTCCCTGCCCTTTTTATATTCGGGATCATAATAGCTGTAAGGGTATTAACATTCGGTTCTCCTGATCCTTTAAGGCATGATTGGAACATTGTAAACGGCCTTGGATTTTTATGGAATCCTGATTTCAGCGCTTTAAAAAGCGCTAAAGTATGGCTCGCTGCAGCAGGCCAGATATTTTTTACATTAAGCGTTGGCATAGGCGTGATATTAACATACGCGAGCTATCTTAAAAAAACAGACGACGTAGTGCTTTCAGGCCTCACCTCTGTGAGCGCTAATGAATTCGCAGAGGTCATACTCGGATCTTCCATCATCATACCTGCGGCATTTGCTTTTTTCGGCCCAAGCGAAATACAAACAATCGCAAAAAGCGGGGCATTTAATCTCGGCTTTGTCACAATGCCTCTTATATTTGAAAAAATATCGCTAGGCGCAATATTCGGATGCATGTGGTTTCTGCTACTTTTTCTCGCGGGCATAACCTCTTCCATATCCCTGGCCCAGCCTGCCATAACATTTCTAGAAGATGAATTTAATATCTCAAAGAAAAAGGCTGTTGTTATTTTCGGCATTGTGTCTTTCATCTTGTGCCAGCCCGCTATATTCTTTTTGAAAAATGGCGTTGTAAATGAGCTGGATTTCTGGGGAGGCACTTTCTGCTTAGTGTTATTCGCAACTATCGAGACCATACTTTTCGGCTGGATATTCGGGATTGAAAAGGCCTGGGAGGAAATACATCACGGCGCAGAAATGCAAGTGCCTAAGATATACAAATTTATAATAAAATATATAACGCCTGTATTTTTACTCTTAATACTGGGATTTTGGTTCTATCAGGAAGGCATGCCTGTAATATTGATGAAAAGCGCTGCCCAGAGCGATAAACCTTATATATTAGGCGCAAGGCTTATGCTTCTGGGAATATTTATTATCCTGGCAATACTTGTAAAGATTGCCTGGCGAAAAAGAAAGGTTACTAAGAAATGAATACCTTCGGCTGGTTATTTCTGATTATATCCTGGGGAATTATTACAGCGCTTACCATATTCTGCTTCGCGAGAGTCTTATCTAAAAAGAATTAACTAACCACCCCGGTTTACTCTATAATAATAGCTTCAACAGGGCATTCGTCCTTGGACTGTTTTGTGCAATCTTCGCTTGCCGGCGGAACCACTTTCACCTTCGTAACAGCCTTATCGTCTTTCATTTCAAAGATATCAGCGCAGGTATTAACACACAACCCGCAGCCAACGCATAAATCCTGATCAATACTTACCTTCATATCATCCTCCAAATTTGTGAAACAAATTTGATCCTGAGCAAGCCTAATAATGCGATGAATAAGAGCATTATAGGCGAAGCGAAGGACCTATTGCCTAAATTTTCATCTATAATATATTCAAGCCTATTTATTGTCAACCAATTTCTTGGGTCTTAAATATCTGAAATTGATACTGAGCCCAGATTTATCGGGGCGAATGTATACAATTATTCCGATGCGAATTTCGCGATAAATTCTCCGAACATCAGATCCTGGATAAAAAAACTCCCGTTTTCCATCCTTTTTACAAGCCCTTTTTCTTCCAGTCTGTAGAGAAAATTCTTTATGTTGGCTATAGGAAATTTTTTTGCCCTTTTTCCCACTATCATCATTGTTGTAAAATCCTTTATTGTAAGCGGTCTTTTCTCTTCTGCCAATATGCTTAATAAATCCTTTTCCCTGTCGCTTGCCTTTGACAAAAGAAAATCAAAATAATCCCTGCCGAGTTCTTTAAGCGTGTTATTTGATGCGCTGTCCCAGGCCCCTGCATTAACAACACCCTCTATCTGGCTGTCGTATAAATGGCTTGCCAGAAGCTGCACCTCATAGGGATGGCCCCCCGTATATTCAAATATATTCTTCTTTATGCTTTCTTCAAATTCAACGCCTGTGCCTTTAAGCGTCATATCTATAGTAGCCGTAACCTCTGCAGGTTTAAGATTATCCGCATTCAATCTTTTCTTGAAAAACCTGCCTACGGGGTCATGTTTATCAATAAAAGACGCCCAGCCAGCCGGGGTAGAAGAAAGCACAAAAAGAAATCTGGCGTTTTTAATAACATCCTCTGCGCTTAAAACAGCTCTCAGTATATCTATTGTATTTGAAATCTCTATGAGATTCTGAGTATCGTCCAGAAGCACAACTGCCAGTTGCGTATCCAGGGATCTCCAGAGTTCCAGTAAAAACTTTGTAAACTGCATCTGAGGGTTTGATAAAGATTTCCTTTTGGAAAAAAGCTCCAGCAAATCTTTCTGGACTTTTTCTGTTTTTGGAAAACCCATCAACATTTCTTCTGCAATCAAATGTATTGCATCAAGCGCCTTGTTTTTTTCTGTAAACTTTGAAATCCCGCAAAAAGCTGCAGGAAAACCTTTTTCCTGGCTTATACGCCTGAATTGTTTCAGAAGAGAGGTCTTGCCAGCGCCCCATTCACCCAGAACTACAAGGTGGCTGAGCTTTTCATTTGCAGCATCGCTCAGACTTGATTCAAATACGCCCAATTCCTGGTTTCTCCCGCCGAATATCTTCGGCTCCCATCCTGACTGAGGGGTAAACGGATTTGGAGATATCATATAGACTCACCTCTAAACATTACGCGTTAATTCACAAAACGAGTATGACTCGTTTTGTGAATTAACGGAATTTGAAAGCGCTCGGGCATAATTTGCTTATCTTGCACTCTTTGCAAAGCGGTTTTCTCGCATTGCAGATCTTTCTCCCATGCAAAATCAAAAGATGAGAAACTATGCCCCAACTCCTTTTTGGGACTATTTTCATCAAATCTTCTTCTATCTTCACAGCATCTGTATTTTTTGTAAAACCTAAACGCTGCGACAGCCTGATGACATGCGTATCAACCACGATACCGACTACTATTCCAAAACCGGAAGAAAGAATAACATTTGCTGTTTTTCTTCCTATGCCTGGAAGGCCAGTCAGCCCCTCCATAGTATCAGGTACCTTGCCGTTAAATTCGCTTAATATCTTCTTAGCTGCCCCTATGATACTCTTTGCTTTGTTCTTATAAAAACCTGTAGAATGGATATCTTTCTCAAATTCTTCGAGATCAGCCTTTGCAAAACCGGGGGTATCTTTATACTTTTTAAATAAACCGGGCGTTACCAGATTTACCCTGACATCAGTGCATTGCGCTGAAAGAATAGTGGCAACTAAAAGCTGCCAGGTATTTTTAAATTTAAGGGCTGTCTTTGCGTCCGGGTATTCTTTTTTTAAAATTTTTATTATCTTTCCGATATTTTTCATTTACCTATTAACATATATATAGAAATAAATAAAAGCATAGCAGCGAATATTTTTTTAAGCACAGGGCTTGGAACTGTTTGAGCGAAAGTTGCGCCTATAAAACCTCCTATAATAAACCCGCAAGCTATAAATAAGGCTATCTTTATATTCACATCACCTGACTTATAATATTTTATGACAGCTAAGATTCCTACCGGCAAAAGAAGCGCTGCGAGAGCTGTGCCCTGGGCTAAATGCTGAGAAAATTTAAAAATATAGACAAGAGCGGGGATTAATATTATAGCCCCTCCTATCCCAAAAAACCCTGAGGATACACCTGACACAAGCCCTATTAATACGCTTAAAATATTGTCCATGTTTACTTTATTTATTGTATATGGTAGATTATACCTATGATTATAAAGAGAGACCCTGACATTATCAAGAGTTATTTTGAAGACTATTCAGGCCTTCTGGGCGGCTACGCTGACAAAGTAATATTGCCTGAAAACGAGAAAGAAATAAAGGATATCCTGCTTGAAGCCTGCTCTAAAAAAATACCCGTGACAATTTCAGGCGGAGGAACAGGCGTTACAGGCGCCAGAATACCTTTTGGCGGATGGGTGCTTTCCACGGAAAACCTGGATAAAATCATAGAAATAGATAAAAAATCCTTATCCGCAACCCTCCAGCCAGGCGTCCGGCTGTCAGGCCTTGAAAATCAATTATCTCCAATCGGCCTGACCTACCCTCCTGACCCGACAGAGCCAAACGCATTCCTGGGCGGCACCATATCCACAAACGCCTCAGGAGCAAAAGGTTTTAAATACGGCCCTACCCGCAATTATATAAAAAAATTAAGGGTCATGCTTTCCACAGGAGATATCATTGATATAAAACGCGGGGAATATTTTATAAATAAAGGCAAGGCATTCCAATTAAAGCTCAAAGATAAAGAAATAAAAATCAATATGCCGGATTATTCAATGCCTGGGATAAAAACAGCCGCAGGATATTATATTAAAGATAACATGGACCTTCTGGACCTGTTCATAGGCCAGGAAGGCACTCTTGGCATTATACTTGAAGCTGATATAACGCTGGGCATAAGGCCTGAAGAAATGATGAGTTTTTTCAGTTTTTTCCCATCGCAGGATAATGCCATTGATTTCGTAAGAGACGCTAAATCCGGACAGGCAATGTCCCTGGAATACATGGACTTGAATTCCCTGGACCTTTTGCGCACAAAATACACAAATATACCAGAATCTGCCAGAGGCCTGGTTTATTTTGAACAGGATTATAAGAAAGAGTCTGAATCAAAGACAATAGATTTCTGGACGCGCCTGCTTGAAAAGCATAATGCATTAATAGAGGTTTCTTACTTTGCAGACTCTGACAAAGAAAGAATAAAACTGAAAGAATTAAGGCACGCCCTGCCTGACATGGTAAATGAGATTGTAAGGAAAAATAAAATGCCGAAGGTCGGAACAGACATAGCTGTACCTGATAATAGGTTCAAAGAGATGTTCGGATTCTACAAAGAAAAACTTACGTCTTCAGATATCAACTACGTGATATTCGGCCACATAGGCGAAAACCATATGCATGTCAACATGCTGCCAGAGACAGAAGAAGAATTCAAAAAAAGCCGCCTCATATATATGGATTTTGTAAAAAAGGCTGTAAGCCTTGGCGGCACTGTATCAGCAGAACACGGCATAGGAAAATTAAAGCATGCTTTTCTGGAAATCATGTACGGAAAAGACAATCTGAAACAAATGGCAGTTCTTAAAAAATCCCTGGACCCGTATTGCATACTGGGTCTTGATAACATATTCCCAAAAGAGCTTCTAAAATGAAAACTATCATAGCTGTTCCAGACTTTACGCGCGAGGCGCATCTTAAAAAAGTACTGCCTCCTCTTATTCTAAAACTAAATAAACAGGGTTTTCAGAATAAGGATATAGAAATACTTATAGGAACCGGACTTCACAGAGAACCTACAAGAAAAGAATTAAAAAGCAATCTTGGGAATATTATAAAAAGGGTTAAAGTATCCTCTCATAACTACAACAACGTTTTCTATCTGGGCAGGTCGAAAACCCGCATACCGATATATCTTGATAAAAAATTAAAACAAGCTGATTCTATAATAACCATAGGCGTTGTAGAGCCGCATCTTTATGCCGGATACAGCGGCGGCGTAAAAGTCCTCTCCATAGGCCTGGCAGGAGAAAAAACAATCAATGCCACGCACCATCCAAGATTCCTGGACCATCCAGGCACAAGGATATGCTCCATAAAAAATAACCCATTTCAGGATTTCATACAGGAAACCGCGTCCTTATTGCCGATAAAACATTCTATAAACATAATAAACAGCAGAAATGGAAAGATTCTTAAAATATTTGAAGGCCTGCCAAGGGAATGCTTCAAGAATGCTATTCAATATGCATATAAAATATTTGAGAAAAATATACCTGAATTCATAGACGCGGTTATATGCGATATCCCTAAAGAAAAAGGCGTAAATATATACCAGGCTTCCCGCATATTTAATTATGTCGCGGATACCAGAAGCCCTGTAATAAAAAAAGATTCTTTTATACTTGTGAAGGCAGATCTGGAAGAAGGCTTTGGTAAAGGTCTCGGAGAAAAGCGTTTCATGAAAAAAATACTGGAAATGAAAAACCCTGAAAAACTCATTTCCAGCATTAAAAAATGCGGCTGCCTTGCAGGAGAGCACCGCGCTTACATGGCGGCAAAGGCTCTTAAAAAAGCCAGGTTAGGCTTTATATCCAAAAAGGCTTATATGTATAAAAATAAAGGCCTTCCGTTTTTATTCTTTGAAGGCCTCAACGAAGCTAAAAAATATATAAGAAAAAACTTCAAAAATCCAAAAATATATTACCTCAAAAACGCGTTTACAACTATTTTAACCAAAATTTAATAAACCTACGCGGTCGGATTTAATCCGACCGCGTAGGTTGAGATGGTCTAAAAATCCCTGCTTATTCCCAAGGAAACCTCCTCCCCATCAATAAAATCGCCCTCTATATTTAACCTTGTATCTTTCGCAAGCAAATAATCCATGCCCACCACAGCTCCCCACATTTTTTCAGATTTAATACGTTTTCTATCGTGCTCATTCACCCACTTTATAAAATCCACTGTTCCATATCTAGTTCCGAGATATGGAACAAAATTACCCGCATTCTTTGATATCAATACAGACCCCTGCCAGTCATCTATTATCACCCTGTGCTTATCATTCCCGATGTCTGCTGTGGGAGGATGAACGCTTATGTGCTGGAATCCAGCAACAGTTTTTATGCCGAATTTCTTATTTTCATATCCCTTTATCCTGAAACCATACCCGCCTGCAAAGCCTGTATTATAATTAAGATTACCAGGGTTAGAATTATGCCAGGCCACGTCTCCTACTCCTATTTTTCCGTCAAAGCATATCCAGTTAAACACTCCAAGGGAACATGTCAAAAAATATCTGTTTCCGCTTGTCCCGCCCTGGTGACCCTTAAGGTTCCTGTCCAATAAAAAATCTCCTTGCAACCCCCATACCCACTGTCTCTCCTTCGGCACATGAGTGCCATAACATGGTGCTGCATGCGCAACTCCAGCAGATATTGCAATTAAAGCTATGACCGGAAATAAAAATCTTTTAAGCAAGCCTTATCTCCTTTTTAAAATAATTTCCTTCCTTTTCCTGCCAGTTCTCTGAGATCAGGCCATAATTTCTTCCCTCTGAGCATTACCACTATCACATTATGCCTTTTATCATACTGGATATATCCGACAAAACACTGCTTTGCCCTTATAGTATACCCTGTCTTCCCCAGTATTAAGTAAGACGTGTCTTTCCAAAGGCTCTTATTATGATTTCTTAATTTTATATGCCTTCCGCTGCTTAACTCTGTTATTTCAGTTTCTTTTATCCGTAGAATATCCAGAAGCCTTTTATCCTTCACTGCCTCGCGCATTATGAGCGCCAGGTCATATGCTGTAGAGTACTGGCCTTTTGCAGGCAAGCCATTTGAGGTTTTAAAAACAGTATTGCGGCAGCCTATTTTTTTCGCCATATCATTCATCATCCTGACAAATTCTTTTTCGCTGCCCGCAACGCTCTCCGCAAGAGCAACGCTGGCATCATTCCCGGAATTCAACAACGCTGCTTTCAACATATCCTCCGTAGAATAAACCTCTCCTTTTTTAATATCCACTTTGCTGGGGGGCATGCACGTTGCGCATCTTGACACATTTACATTTTTACTAAGCTCTGATTTTTTTAAAACCACAAGCGCCATCATTATTTTTGTAGTAGAGGCGGGGGCAAGCTTAACGTAAGGATTTTTAGCGTAAAGGACTTTCTTGTTCCAGGTATTCATGAGTACAGCGGAATAGGCGGTTATATTAATAGATTCTTTTGCAAAAAGATTTGCGCTTAAGAAAAATATGATAAATAGGAAGATAATGCTTTTTCGGAACATTTAACCTTGATGCATCTTGCGGGTTTCTTCGGTAGCATCCTGGATGGCCCTCTTTGTGCGCTCTAGTTCAGTAGCAAGCCTGTTGGTTATAACGAGGTGCTTATAGGAAAGCAAGCTGAATGCCACATTTAAGAGCGCAAGCAGGAATAAATATAAATTTACCTTGGTATTCATCATAAAGTATATAAAAAAGAATATGCCAAGCATAATTAATAACCTGTTTACCCTCATTACTACTGCTATGAACATCTCTTCACTTGTCATTCTTTCCATATACATCCTCCGATTAAGACATATATATTATATATCAAAAATCAATAATGTGTAAATTTATTTGTTATAGGCATGCGCCTGTCTTTACCGAATGCCATTGGAGTAATCTTTACGCCTGGCGCTGCCTGGCGCCTCTTATATTCGCTGGAGTCTATCATTTTTAATACCTTTTTTACAACATCTTTATTGCCTATGCATTTAACAATATCGCTGAAACTTTTATTTTTTTCTATGTAGAGGTCTATAATTCTGTCTAAAAGGCCGTAAGGAGGCAATGTATCCTGATCCTTCTGATCAGGTCTTAATTCCGCGGTAGGCGCTCTCTTAAAAACACTTTCAGGTATAATTTCCTTTCCGTATTTTTTATTCCTATATCTTGCCAGTTCATAGACAAGTTTTTTAGGCGCATCTTTTATAACGCTGAATCCTCCTGTCATGTCTCCGTATAATGTGCAGTAGCCTGCGCTTGTTTCGCTTTTATTGCCTGTATTAAGAACCAGGAATCCAAATTTATTTGAAAATGCCATAAGTATATTGCCTCGTATCCTGGCCTGAATATTCTCCTCTGTTATATCTGGCTCCAGACCTTTAAAATGCGGGCTCAAAGTATCAAGATAAGAGCTGAATATATTGCTTATAGGCACTTTTAGGAACTTTATATCGATATTTCCGGCTATTTTTTCAGCATCATCCTGCGTACCTTTTGAAGAATATCCAGAAGGCATGCTGACAGCAAGAACATTATCTTTTCCAAGCGCATCTTTTGCTATGCATGCCACAAGAGCGGAATCTATGCCTCCGCTCAAGCCCAACGCAGCTTTCTTAAAATTATTCTTATGCGCATAATCCCTGACGCCAAGCACAAGCGCGGAATATATTTCTTCATCCTTAGAAATTGTCTGAACCCTCATCTCCGTAGGGAACGGTTTCAAACCGTTCCCTACGTTCACAGATAGAGGCAGATCAAATAAAAACAAATCTTCATTAAACGCCTTTGCCTCCTTGATAATCTTTCCATCTTTCCAGAATAAAGCGCTCCTGCCGTCAAATACCAGCTCATCCTGGCCGCCGATAAGATTACAATAGACTATCGGAATATTAAATCTTTTCGCCTTACCGCCTATTACTCTTTCGCGCTCTTTAGTTTTATCAATATGATACGGCGAGGCAGATATGTTTACCAGGAAATCTGCTTTTTTTAAAACCCTCTCTGCCCTACCTGTCCCGAGCGACCCGTTCGACAAGCTCAGGGTCGTCCTGAGCCTGTCGAAGGACGAAGTCGAGGGATGCCCTATGCCCTCTGCCCATATGTCTTCACATATGTTTACACTGAAACGCAAATCCTTTATCTTTATTAACTTATTATCAGAGCCTGGCTTAAAATATCTTTTTTCATCAAACACCCCGTAATTGGGCAGGTGCATCTTATGATATACATATACTATTCTTTTATTGTTCAATACTGCGGCGCTATTATATATATTGCCTTTTTTCTCATCTACAAAACCTATTATTGCAATAATACCCGGCACTTCTTTTGCTATTTCTTTAACGCATTTTATGTTTTCCTTTATGAAATACGGCTTTAAAACAAGGTCTTCAGGCGGATAACCTGTTATAGTAAGTTCTGGAAATACTATTAAATCCGCTTTCCGCCTGACTGCTTCCTCAATGCAGGATAATATCCTATCCTTATTCCCCTTAAGGTCTCCGACTGTAGTATTAATCTGGGCTATTACTGTCTTTACATTTCTCATATATTATATATAATACTATCATAACTCTGGGAAATACGCAAATATGCGAAAGATATTAATTTTTTACATACTTATATTTTCAGCCTTTAGCTTTTCCATAACCCTGGCAGCTGAAACAAAAAAAGAGATTAAAAATAAAGATGGAAAAACCAATACATGGGCATACTATGACGACAACAATAGACCTGTCAGAATAGAAAGCGACAGGAATAATGACAATAAAATAGACCTGTGGGTATTTTACGGCAAAAGCAGCGCAAGGGTTACACAGACTGATCTGAATTTTGACGGCAGGCCTGATATGTATTCATATTACCAATACGGCCAGCGCGTAAAATTAGAAATAGACACTGATTACGATGGAAACTTAGACCAGGTAAACCAATATATAGACAATAAAATTGTAAAGATGCAAAAGCTGGATAGAAGAACCGGCAAGCTTGAAACAGTCTTTGATAAAAGTAGGGAACGGTTTCAAACCGTTCCCTACCTATCTCAAAAGAAAAACGCCGAGGAATACAAACAAAAGACCGAACCCCTTACTGATAGTAAAACCCTCCCCGAAAAAAAGAAAACCAAGCAAAAAAGAAATTAATGGATAGCTGGCTGCAATAGGCACCATCTTTGAAACCTCACCGTGCTTCAGGGCATTATAGAAAAATATCTGGCCAAGGATGCTTGCAAGTATGCCGCCCATGAATAAAAATAAAATGGTCCTCGGTTCAGCCTTTAGCGCTGATTTGAATACATTGATATTGCAAAGGCTCATAATAATAGCGCCAAGGATAACCCCTGCTGAACGCACCAAGACACCTGACAAAGGCTCTATATTCTTAAGCCCCATCTTTTCAACTATCGGAGCCATACCCCATACAATCGCTGCCAGTATCGCATAATAAAACGGTTTCATAATATCATATAGGATACCACATCACTGCCCCAAACGCAACAACTTGACACAGTCTGATTGCCTTAAACGTAAAGTTGTTTGAGCGGTAACATAATGTGGTATAATACAGTTATGTTTAAAGCTGGCAAGGTGGCGATTATTGGAAGGCCGAATGTGGGGAAGTCCACGCTTTTAAATGCGCTAGTAAAGGAAAAGGTCTGCATTGTATCTGAAAAGCCGGAAACCACGCGCGATAATATACAGGGCATAATATCAGACAGGGATTTTCAGGTAGTATTCGTAGATACCCCTGGCATACACAGGCCTAAAAATCTATTAGGAAAATTAATGGTGCGCAAGGCCCAATCCTCCCTCATGGAAACAGATTTAAATCTTGTGCTTATAGACGCCCATAGCGGCATAATAAAAGAGGATATAGAAATATTCGATCTTCTGCCGGAAAAATTAAATATCCTTATCATAAATAAAATAGATGGGATTGACAGGCGCCATATCCTGCCTATCATTGAAAAAGCCCACAAATTTAATTTCAAGGAAATAATACCTATATCAGCTTTAAAAAAAGATGGCACAGACCTTGTGTTTAAAAAAATACTGGAATATCTGCCTGAAGGTTTTCCATTTTTTCCAGATGACCAGCTGACTGATAAAAACGAGCGGTTTATAGTACAGGAAATTATTAGAGAAAAGACATTAGAAATAACATACCAGGAGGTTCCGCATTCCATAGCAGTGGTTGTCGAGGAGATGAAAGAGAGACCCCCCTCACCCTCCCCTCTCCCCCAAATGGGGGAGAGGATTAAGGTGAGGGGGACAGTTTACATACGGGCTAATATATATTGCGAAAAGGAAAGCCAGAAAGGCATTATTATAGGCGATGGCGGCAAGATGCTTAAAAAAATAGGCGAGTTCTCGCGAAAAGATATAGAAAATTTCCTGCAGAAAAAAGTCTTCCTGGATCTATGGGTCAAGGTCTATAAAAACTGGCGCAAAGACCCGTTTGCGTTAAAGAATCTGGGATACTGACCACCCCAACTGCGTAGGACGCCTACGGCGACCTACGCAGTTTTTATATCCCTAAAAACTGCACTACTATACCGCAAAGAAGTATAGTCCCTCCTGCCATGGCATGAGTATATTTTTCAAATTTACCTAATGGAATAAGTCTTACGCCAATTGACGAAACCATTACTATTGTAAACATTGTAGCAATCGTTACAGCTCCAAATATAGCTGTAACCCAAAAAACCCCTGCAATATTATTTTTTGCGGCAGGATACATTAATAGAGGTATTAAAGGCTCACACGGGCCAAAAACAAATATTGTAAATAAAATCCAGGGCGTTATATTGGCTTTTTTCTCCTGGTCATGGATATGCGCATGTTCATGTTCGTGTGAATGTATATGCGCATGGTCATCGTCATCCATATGGCTATGCAGGTGTTTATGCGGTTTATTTTTAAATGCCTTGTGAAGACCCCAGACAAAATAAGTGAATCCGAATATTATCAATAACCAGCCCGCTATATTCCCCCTGAATGATTCCAGGGCCTTTAATTTCATAACTCCGATACCGAAAACAATTCCTATAAAACCAATTATAATAGAGCTCATGATATGGCCCAATCCGCACAGGAATGTCAATATAGCGGTTTTTGCCATAGGCCATTTTCTTGCCTTAGCCATTACTATAAACGGCACATAATGATCAGGCCCGAATACAGTATGCAAAAAACCTATGGTAGCCGCGGTAATATATAATGTTATCATGTATTTAGACCCTATAAACTTAGACTAAGCTTATATCTATTCTTTTTACTTTTCTGTCTCTTGTGTCTGATGCGTATGGCGAGCCTATGGTGTCTTGCTTGATATCTATTTTTCTTCCGTCATCATATTCCAATGTAATAGAACTCGGCGCTATGGGATTATTACCTGCAGTGTCTTTCATTTTTGGATTATGATAAACTACGAGTATTTTGCCTAGAAATTTAAACGCATATGTATTCTTTGGAAATCCATTCTGCGCTCTTTTTGTAAAAAGCCACGCCGGCAATGCTGGCCTGAACCTGAGGTTTAGTTCTCTTTTTTCATTTACAAAAAATGGCTCCGGGCCTATATTCATCAAAAGCCATATGCTCAGCATCTCTGCCGTAGAACCGCTTAAGCGCGCCACAAAACCCCTGCCGTGCATCCTTTTATCAGGGAATGCGCTTGAAACTATAAATGATGAATTCTCAAAAGTACTCCTGCCATATCTCTCCGGCTTCTGAAATGGTATTAAGACATCCTTAAATTCCTCGAAAAATTCATCATAAAGCCCTTTCTTTAATATTTCCAAAAGATATTTATATTCCATGTGAAGCCATATAGACTCATTTTCAAGCCAGCCAGGCGTAAATATACTTGAACGGCCGATTTCCTTAGATACGCCTTCAAGGGGTTCATTGATCTTATACATCTTTAATTTTTTATCATAAACTTTGGTTTTCTTTAATGTTAAATACATGGCCTTTGCCTTCTGAATATCTTTTTCAACCTTCATTGCCCGCACATTGCCTTCCAGGAATAAAGGCAGCCTCGCGCTTTTAAACGCAGTAGGCCTGACCAATGGCAATCCTTTAACCGGATCAAGTCTGTTAAGAGGCTCGTATTTTGCAACTTCATTTATAAAATATGTGGTGTATGCCTTTTTGGCCGGGTCATATGCTTTTTTAATAGCGTTTTCTATCTTTAAAAGAAAGCTGTTCAGGGTTTCTTTTAATTCGCCTGCAGACATGGCCCTTTCTATGCCGTTAAAACCAAATCTTATTTTCTGCTTGTACTCTTCTTTAAAGGAATTGGCCTTGTCCCAGTAATAAAAATCGTCTCTCTTTTCCTTGATAAGGATTTCAATGTTTTTCAGGAAATCAAATATTTCTTCCGGCATATTAACATTATAATTTTCATCTATGCGCAGTTTTGCCAATGAATCTGATATAAAAACAACCTGACGTTCTAACTCAAAAACTTCTGGCGTGCTTGAACCGCACAAGCCAGGCAGGCCGTTCATTGAATCGCACCAGCCAGGCTTATCAGCTTCCATCTCAATGCCAATGCCTGAGGCATCGAAAGAAGATATCTTGTTTACCGTAGTGCATAACATCTTTACAATCAGGGTTGTCCTGTAAATCTCGCCTTCTCCATTTTTTATCCTGACCAAATGAGGCTCTGCTTCTCTCTTTCTTATAATGCCTTCCTTTTTGCCGTCTTTTTCAACAGAATGATACTGCCTCACCATGCCATCCTTAACTAAAAGATATCTTTCTGACCTTGGCTTCACGCAAAAAGTATTATCATAAAAAGTAAATTCCTTCTTATCTAAAAGCTCTTCTTTTAATTTCTCAGGATATATGTTTAGAAAACTTTCCACAAGGTCAAGATTATATGTCCAGTGGTCTATCCAGAACCCTTCCCCATGTTCAGCCTCATACATGGTTATACAGTTCCTGGAAAGCTCCTGCAAAAAATCATACCAGCCTGATTTTAATTTTATGCCAAGCCTTTCCATATCCATAAAAAGCCTGCCTGGCGTAAAACTCGGGGATACAAGGCTCTCTATCTTATCAATATCTTTATCCTCTACTTTGCCTTTAAGGCTATCCTTCAAATAATGGGTTTCTTTTAACCTGAACGTCAGGCCTTTTAATACAAGCGGATTATAACCGTCTGCCTGCTGAAGATTATAAAAATGAAGGATGTTGAAATCCTTTATCTGGGGATTGAATAATATATCATTCCTGCGGTTCTGATTCGCATCCCTGAAATTCCCGTCGCCCTGGGAGAAATAAGCCGGCTCTATTAAAAATTTATTGTAATCCCTTTCCAAATCTCCGTGTTTACGCGAGTAAACATAAAAGGCGTGGGTATGATGATTAGAGCAGGTTATAGGAAATCCGCCGCGCAGGACATTATCCAAAAAGGTCTGGCCGCAGTATAAATCATATCTCTTATTATTGGAGGCTGTGAATATGTTATCCTCCAGATCCTTTATCAGATTTTTATTTTCTTCTTTTTTTGCAATAAAGAAATTTACGTCCCTCAGTCTATGCGCGGATGAATTTAATACCTCCTTTGAGCTCATATGGCCTGCAACGCAATATAACTTAACCTCTTCTGATTTCTTGAGCTCCATATGGCCGCACGCCATGGCGCAAGGAAGTTTGCCCTGGTCCATCTGCGCTTTAGGGGGCTTATATTCCAGGGCATTTACAAAATTTACAGGATATGAAAAATCATTTACCTGGCCGAATATAACCTCAGGGTCAACAATAACAGGAAGGCCGCTTATTGCCTTCCCATTCTTGCTGCCTGTAGCTATATAGAAATTCCCTTCTTTTATAAAAACCACTTCTGACGCATCTTTTGGATCAACCTTAAGCCTGTAAAAAGGAGCTTTTTTATCTAAATTTTCTACCAGCATCCATGCCTCAATAGTGCGCCTCATTTTCTGAAGGAAGAAATTTGATATGCCATAGGGTATTATGAGCGGAGTCCCATCCAATACCCTGAGAGAGGTCTCCTTTTTAGATATGTTTTTTATGCTGACTACCCTTGCGAGGCCTGCAAAAGGCTCATTCGGGATTGTAAAATATTCAACCTGTATATCCAGGCCTAGCTCAGGATTTATCTCTTGTATCCTGAACCCATGGGAGCTTATAAACATTCTCTGGGCTACTGAAGGGAATTTATACAATGAATGGCTCTGGAAAGGCTCATAGAATATGCCGCCTTTTTTGTTCTTTATCTTAATAAATGTGCGGAAACCCTGGAGCGCGGTAAGCTGATAAGCCCTGTTCGCGGGCAGGAATTCCATTATGGGGTTATCCTTGCTTTTGAGGCCGAAACTGCATATACCCTGGCCACGATTTACATAGAATACCCACATTGGAATCCCGAATAAACCTGCTATGCCAGGCAGAAAATTAGAAAATCCGCCTATCTGGTTATAGTTTTCTATAACAAATTCATTGTCTGAATTTAAATAATATCTTACCTTGTCCATGTTTGTTAATTTTATCAGAAGGAAGAAAAACTAGCAAGTAAATTAGCCAGGTTTTTTTGCTGCGTAAAATTCTCTGTTTTCCAGGATTCCGCTATATCTTCTCTATGATTCTCCCAAAGCAAGTAGAAAGTTTCAAAGCCATATACAGGCCCCTGCCGGCTGACCCAGGCAGGATTCTCAAGATACTGGTAAATCCCATCAGGAAAGACGCTGTTGGCTGCAGCCTTATACGTCCAGTATGTCCAATGGAATTTAAAATCTCTAAAACAGCTTACGGTATCTCTAACCCATTCATATTCTCCATAATATCCGCCTCTTGAATTTACCCCAAACTCTCCCATGAAAATAGGGATATTCCATTTTTTTGAATAACTATAATAGAACTCCAATTTTCTTTTTATCGTATCCTTGTCCCACTGTTCTCCTAAAATATCCCCCGGATATCTAAGCCCTGTTTGAAAATTAAAAGTAAATTCAAGCGGGTAATAAAAATGCGCACTGTATGAAAGGTTTTCACCAAAAGGCTCTCCTATATGTTCAAGAACCTGCGACCAGGTGTCGCCTTCAAGAAATATTATATGATCCTTATCTATATCTCTTATGCGCTTTACTGCCTTTATATAAAAATTACGTAATATCCTGCCGGCATCCTGGCTTTTTATGACAGGCTCGTTCAAGATGTCATAGCCTGCCACTATCTCTTTATCTTTAAATGTATCTGCCAGGAGTTCCCATAGGCCAAAAAACTTTTCCTGATATCTGCTGCTTGTCCATAACTCTGCTTTGCCTTCGCTATCTGCATGCCAGTCTTCATTCTGGCAGCCAGGCGCAGCGTGCATATCCAGTATGCAGTAAATATTGTATTTTTCGCAAAAATCAACTGCCTTTTTAAGCATCTCCATATGGCCGTCTTCTATGATGCTGAAATTAAAAGGAAGCCGTACGCAGTTGAAATTAAGGGAAGATATGTTATTGAAGTCTGATTCCTGTATAAAATTATTTCTGTAGAGTCTGGAGAAATTATCTAATTCTTTTTGACCGCAGCTTTTTTTGAACTCTTTCTTGAATATCTTCTCAGCTATATTTCTGCCATGGAGGATATAACCCTCCATCATAAGCCATCCGCCCAGATTCACGCCATGCAGAAATACTTCCCTGCCTTCAGAATTTATAATACTGTTATTTTTGGTTTTGAGCATGTACTTATAGTAAAGGCAGTTTAGGCTCGTGCCCAGGAGCAATTACTGCAACCCTCTTTGCAATGGGCCACAGGTCTTAACATATAGTGTATTGTGACCTTCATGGTATCCTCCTCAAATGAGCACTTGATTTATGTCATCTACAGGATGACGTAAATCAACTTGCTATGAATAGTTTCTTTGTTGTCCTCACTTAAATATAAAACCTGTTTCCTTGGACCAGAATAAAAGATCCAGTTCATCCATCTGAATGTTGATTTTTTTGCAAAAATCCCTTAATTTACTTTCTATTTTAAGATATTCATTTTTAGTCAGTGATTTCGGGATCTTTTTTATTATCCCATAATATTTCAGGTTCTTGAGTATATGCACATCCAGTATTGCCAGGTCTTTCCCAAACCCTATATTTCTTAAAAAATGGCTGGCCTCTTTATACCCTATACCTTTCACATTTTTAACAATCCACTCTCTTGTCTTAAATATGTCTTTTTTGTCTATGCAATTCTTTATCCGGAAACAACCGTTCTTTTTAAATAACTGTCTTGCACCTGTGATATATTCCGCCTTTTTATTTAAAAATCTAGCTGCCTTTAGGTATGGGCTTATCTCTTCTGACGTACCATTAAAAAGCAAGCCTGTTTCTTTCAGATTCTTTATGGCCTTGTCGCATTCAACTGCCTCTGCCTGAGGGGTCAATAAGCAGAAACAGAGCTCTGAAAAAACATGCTTATCGTCTTTCTTATAATTATCCTCAAAATCTTTAAGCCTGTTTTTTATTATTTTCTTATTGGTTTTATAATACTCTAAAAGTTTTTTCATATTTTAATTCAAACTAATGGCCTTGCTTATGGCATCCTTGTCAAAACCCACTATTATCTGGCCGTCTATATCCAGGACAGGCACGCCCATCTGGCCGGACTTATCCATCATCTCTTTGCAGGCTTCCCGATTCACTCCTACATCTATATTTTCAAACTGTATGTTATTCTTCTTCAAAAATTCCTTTGTCATTACACAATAATGGCATGTTGATGTGGAATATATTTTTACATTATGCATAACACCTCCTTTTTAATAATACTAGTTTCTTGAGATGTTTCTGTTCTTCATTAAGCAGGTTATCTATCATATCGCGCTCTGATTCAGGCACAAAGTTCTTCATCTCGTGATAAAACAATATAGAATCTTTCTCAAAACCTATGGACATATTAACCGCTTCTTTTTCATCTTTTACAGTTGCGGCTATATCTTTCCCTTTTTTATTTTTTGTAAAAACATGATCGTCTGACAACGCCTTTATATAACTGAAATATTCATCTGTATAAGCCTCAGCCGGCTCGTATTTTTTAACCACTGAAAGCATATCCTCAAATACCTTTATATGCCTTTCCTCCTGGCCTGCAAGATGCTCAAAGACCTCTTTCGAATTTTTATCCTTTGAAAATTCCGCCATGCTTTTGTAAAAATCCCTGCCGTTCTTTTCTATCTGGACAGCCATTTCCACTATTTCGCTTCCTGAAAATATATTCATATGTATTGTTTGTTACGTTGTTTTAGAGACAATAGCACGACCAAGGTCGAAAGCCTTTTTTAAATAAACAGCGTGTTTCAGTATATCGCCTTTACCCTCTATCCCCTGGCAAAAAAGTTCGTATTTATAACCGGCATTTATCACAGCGAAAAAATTCCTTACGATTGACCTGGCGTTCCCTAAAAAGTCCTTCCTGGAAGAAGCTTCTACGCAGATAAAAGCCCCTGTTATTTTTTTATGGCCGTTATCCTTTTTCAATATATACTTTGCCCGCCACGCGCACTGGAAACGGTCTATCATCATTTTAGCCTGGGCGCTGAGGCTGCCAAAAAAAATAGGGGAACCCAGCACAATGGCATCGGCCTGTTTTATCTTTGTGTAAACATCCTGCATATCGTCTTTAACCAGACACAGGCCATCATCAGCCATTTTACTGCATTCCTGACACGGCAAAAACTTAAGCTCATTCAGGACTATTTTTTCAACCTCAGCGCCCTTTGATATTGCCCCCTCTAAAACTTTGCCTATAAGCAAGTCTGTATTGCCTTTTATTCTTGGACTGGCGTTTATAGCTAATACTTTCATTTTACCCTTTTGTTCCGATCGGCGATCGGCAGTATTTCCGATCGCCGATCGGAAACGGTATATCAATCAATAGTTTTCGGCTATTAATTCGTAATATGCCTGAGGATGAGCGCATGTAGGACACTTCTCAGGCGCCTCCACGCCCTCATAGACACGGCCACAATTACGGCATTTCCATTTAATGGCTTTTTCTTTCTTAAACACAGCTTTTTCTTTGACATTTTTTAGAAGCTTACGGTATCTTTTTTCGTGCTCTACTTCAACCATTGCTATCTCTTTAAATTGATCCGCAACCTCCGTAAACCCTTCCTTACGCGCAACATCTTCAAAACCCTTATAAAGCTTGGACCATTCAAATTGTTCTCCGTCTGCAGCAGCTTTAAGATTTCCTGCAGTATCTCCTATTATCCCTGCTGGATAGGCTGCTATAATCTCAACGTCTCCACCTTCTAAAAATCTAAAAAACCTCTTAGCATGCTCTTTTTCATTGTCAGCTGTTTCCAGAAATATTGCTGATATCTGTTCATAACCTGCTTTTTTAGCAACGCTGGCAAAATATGTGTAACGGTTCCTTGCCTGAGACTCTCCTGCGAACGCCGCCAGAAGATTTTTCTCCGTCTGACTGCCTTTTAGTTTCACATTACACCTCCTTGTATTCGCCAGCACCAGTAGGGCAGGTTTAAACCTGCCCTACTGGTGCTGGCCCCTACTTTTTTATAACAGACCTTTTAACTTATTCTTTAATTCTTCGAGTTCTGCAGCATCTGGCACCCACTGTATCTTCAAACCCTTTATAAGCAATTCAAATTTAGAAGCCTCCAGAATATTTTCTATATCACCTATACTCTGGCCTCCCCATCCATAAGATCCGAATGCTATGCCCACCCTGTTCTTAGGAGCGAGGCCTTTTAGGTAAGTAAGAAACGCCGATACCGTAGGAAGCATGCCGTTATTTAAAGTCGGGGACCCAACACATATATATTTTGCCTCCAGAATAGAAGCCGCCACATCAGATATATGGCTGGCCTGCAGATTCCTTATTTCACACGGTATGTCTTTTCCTTCAAAAACATCTTTTATCGCGTATGCCATCTTTTCAGTGCTGTGCCACATTGTATCATATATAATAACAGCCTTTTTCTCGCACTCGTTATCCGCCCATTTCTTATAAAGCCCTATTATATCTTTTATATGGCTCCTCCAGATAAGCCCATGGCTCGGGGCAATCATATTTATATCCAGGCCTGAAACAGCTTCCAGCGCTTTACTTACCTGGGCGCCGAATGGTAACACAATGTTCGCATAATACTTCGCTGCCTCAATTCGCACCCTGTCCCATCCGAATTCATCATCAAATCGTTCACAAGACGCAATGTGCTGGCCAAACGCGTCATTCGGTAAAAGCAGCTTTTCTTCCGGAATATAAGTCGCCATTGAATCAGGCCAGTGGACCATCTGCATTAATACAAAATTCAGATTTCTCTTACCTATATTAATAGAATCGCCTGTGGTGACGACTTTAAACTTCCAATCTTTTTTAAAATGCTTCTTAAGGCCTTTTTCACCATTAGGAGAACAGATAATTACCGCAGTTTTTGCTATATCCATAATCTCAGGAATAGAACCTGAATGGTCCATCTCTGTATGGTTTGATATAACATAGTCTATTTTGGATGGGTCTATTAACTTTTTTACCCTCTCCAGCATCTCTTCAAACATATAATGTTTGACTGTATCTACCAAGGTAATTTTTTTGTCTATTATTAAATACGCATTATACGTAGATCCAAGCTGCGTAGAATACCCGTGAAAATTCCTCAGGTCCCAGTCAATAGCTCCCACCCAATATATGCCTTTTTTAATTTCTAACGGTTTCATATAATTATTCCCTCTTTTACGAATTCGCTTTTTGCTGCGCCGCAAACAGGGCAAAGCCACGAATCAGGTATGTCCTCAAACGCAGTACCAGGCTGTATGCCTCCATCAGAATCGCCTATAGCCGGATCATATATATAACCGCATACTGTGCATTTATATTTTTGTATAACTCCTCCTTCAGCTTAAACAGCTTCTCTTTTAATAAAGGTAGGCGCTGTATCAGGCGTTGCGCCGCGTTTTACCTGATGATAATAATCATATGTCATTGGTTTTCCTATCTTCAATATCTTTGAATCAGCCACTTGTCCTAGAAAAAGCGTATGAGTGCCGCAATCAAGCTGATTCATGACTTTTGCCTCAAAGTAACAGAGCGCATTATCCAGCGCCACAGGACAAAGTGAATCTAACTTTATAAATTTTGTATCTTTGAATTTATCTTCTACCCTGCCTGATTTGAATCCGAATTTTCCTATAAAACTTAAAGGCGTCTCTTCCGCCAATATAGATACGCTGAACCTTTTGCTCGATTCTATATATTCATGGGTCAGGTTCTTTTTATTGATGCTTACGGCGATAGTGATAGGTTCGCTCGTTATCTGAAAAACAGTATTCGCTATCTGGCCATTAAGAAGACCACCTTTATTTGAGGATACCACGTACATCCCATAGCCTATATTATGTAATACATTCGGATCCATTAATATTAAGATATAATAAAGAACCTAGTATTGCAACTAGTTTCTATTAACCAGACAGGTATGCCTTCTTCGCAGTTTGTTTCCCTGCATCTGTAAGAAATGCCTTATTAATTATCTTTTCTAATTTAGCCTTGTCCTTTACGTCCACTTCATCTTTCAAATTAACCAAGAGATCCGCATCATACAGCGCTTTAAAATTCTTTGTATTAATCCTGCCTGGCGAATGATGGTATCTGATTATTTCGCATATCTCATCTATATCCTTATTTTTAACCCCTATCTTAAGAAGAATCTTTCTGGCAACAGCCGGCCCTTCCTTTTCCTGATAA
>CAKKRB010000024.1 GCA_919902485.1 Omnitrophica bacterium GWA2_41_15
GTCATCATAATTACTCTCTGCTGGTCCAGCCTTTTTATCTCGCTTGGGCCTACTCCGTGTGAAATATACGCGACCTCTGACAGAGGCACTTCTATGCCTAACGGCGAATGCACCAATATACTTCTTATGCTTGAAAGTTTTTTTCTATCCTCAGGCCTGAGCCTGACCTTTATATCTATTTCTCTTCCCTGTTCTTTAAATTTCGTAGCAGTAACTCCCTTAATTGCAATATGGGCTGCCTGAGATATCGAACCCACTGAAAGATTGTATAGCGCTGCCTTGTCTTTAATAATATTCACCTTTGTTTCAGGCGCAGGAGGCGTAAGGCTTGTCCTTATGCCGTAAACGCCCGGTATCTTAACTAAGCCCTGATAAAGTTCTTCATAAAGTTTCTTTGTAAAATTAAGGTCATGGCCTTTTATCTCAATAACAATAGGCGCGCTCCCCATAAGAGCGCTCTTAAAAATACTTTCCTGGAGTATATATTCTATCTCTGCGCCTTCCAGATTTTCCCTATCCAGTTCTTTTTTCAGATTTTGTATTATGCCAGAGGTTTTGAGTTTGCCTTTTTGTTTTCCCTTTTTAAGATTGACTATGATATTTGCCTGATGTGAACCTAGTGTTTCAACCACATCCCCCATTGCCCTTTCCTTAGAGGAGCCGATGGTAACAGCCACGCTGTCTACATCTTTATTATTTAAAAGCTTTTCTTCTATTTTCTTTACAGCAGAATCCGCTATCTCAAGCCTTGTGCCTGTCATAAGATTTACTTTCATTACAAATTCACGCTGGTCAACCTTTGGCATAAATTCTTTGTTCAGAAATTTAAATATTATCATGCTGAAAAGAAATAAAACCAGGGCGCAGAATATTACCAGTTTTTTATTCTTAAGCGCTATGGGCAGAGATTTCCCGTATGCCGCGCCCATCCATTTAATAAGTTTAAATTCAGATCCCATGTCCTCAGCATTGACAGCCCTCTTCTTTTTGCCGATTGTTACAAAGAGCGGTATTAAGGACAGGGAAACATAAAGGGATGCCATAAGAGAGTATGTAACTGTTATAGCCACTTCCTTAAAAAGCTGGCCCGCGATCCCTGTGACAAATATCATTGGCAGGAATACAACTACTGTGGTCATTACAGAGCCCCAGATTGGACTTTCTACCTCATTTGCCCCAACCCTGGCAGCCTCCTTTAACTCTTCTCCTTTTTGAATATGGTTAGATATATTTTCAATAACTACAATACCCGCGTCCACAAGCATGCCTATGCCAAGGGCAAGGCCTCCGAGAGAAAGCATATTCAGGGAGATGCCGCTGAAATACATGAGGGCAAATGTAATCATTATTGATATAGGAATAGACGTGGCAACTATAAGCGATGGTTTTAACTTCTTCAAAAATAACCACAGGACTAAAAACGCAAGAAACCCTCCTTGCCATGCGGCATCGCCTACATCCCTTATTGATTTTCTGATAAATATAGACTGGTCATAGACTATATTTGCAGTTATACCTGAAGGCAAATCCTTTTTTACGTCACTAAGGCGCTTCTTTATCCTGTCAGCCGCCTGTAAAGTATTTGAGCCGGCCTGTTTTAAAATAGCTACGGAAATGTTTTCTTTGCCATTGAACCTGGAGATACTGGATCTTTCCTGTAATGTATCTTTTACCGCCGCCACATCTTTCAGATATACAAGCCTGGCATTTTCTTCCTTCTTCTTTTGCGCCTCCTGGTCTTCTGACGCGAGCCTGGGCCTGTCTCCTGTTTCATCACTGCCGACTACTGTATCCTGTATCTGGGATATTATTTCAAACTCTCCAATAGTGCGTATGAGGTATTCATAAAAATGTTCCTCTATTGTCCCTGCAGGATAATTAAGATTGGAAGATTTCAGGGCGTCAACTATCTTATTTATAGGCACCCCTGAAGCCCTTAACCTTGCCTGGTCCACAGATACCACTATTTCCCTTTCAAGCCCTCCTGTAATATTGCACGAGGCAACGCCAGGAACCTTTTCAAGCTCATCCTTTATGAATTTTCTGGTAAGTTTTAAAAGTTCTGAAGGTGGTTTATCGCCTGTAATGCTCAGGGTCATTACGGGAAGTTCAAACGGATTAAATTTCATTACAATAGGATCTGCTGACCCGAGAGGCAGTCTTTCCTTCACAAGGTCTATTTTTTCCCTTACTCCAAGAGAGGCAAAGTCCATATTTGTGCCCCAGTTGAATTCTGTTGTAACAAGGGATATGCCTTCTTTAGAGACAGAACTAATCCTCTTTAGATTGCCTACGGTTCCCACTGCTTCTTCTACAATCTTGGTTATAAGGGTTTCTACTTCTTCTGGAGCGGCATTTTCATATGTTGTCACAATGGTGAGCTGGGGATACGATATGGCAGGAAATAATTCCTGGGGGAGCCTGCCGAGAGAGATCAGGCCCATGAGCACAATACCCAGGAAAATCATCGTTACAGTTACAGGCTTATTTATCGA
>CAKKRB010000025.1 GCA_919902485.1 Omnitrophica bacterium GWA2_41_15
GACACCGTGCCCGCTCGAATCGGCGAGGCTTTTCTCAAAACCTGCCAGGGCTGGCTGAAAATAAATTTATATGCGAGTATTATTTCTTAATCCATCTTATGGAAAAGGGTTTTGTAAGACCGCCAGGTGGTTTGCAAAATCTAGGGCAAGGGAGCAGCGCCATCCTGACTACATCTGTACAGCCATAGCTGTGCTTGAAAGAGACGGGCATGTATGTAAATTTATAGATGGCGCAGCCAGGGATATTTCATTTGCAGAAACAAGAAGGATATTCAGCGATTTCAAGCCTGATATGGTAGTGATCAATGCCACAACACCTTCAATAGATTCTGATATAACTTATGCCAGGATGTGTAAAGAAGAATCCAATGGCAGGGCAATTACTGTTATGACAGGGCCTCATGTGAGCGCTGAACCAGAGGATACGCTCAAAAGAGGCCAGGGTTTTCTGGATGCCATTGCAAGAAGAGAATATGACTGGACATTGAAAGATATTGCCGCAGGAAGCAGTTTTTCAAATATACAGGGTGTATCGTATTTTAATAGCGGGGAAATTGCCCATAATCCTGACAGGCAGTTTATCCAGAATCTGGACAGCCTGCCTTTTCCTGCCTGGCGCCATATAGACCCAAAAGATTATTACAGCCCTGCAAAAAGAAACCCTTTTCTTACCATTGTCACAGGAAGGGGGTGCGAAGGAAGGTGCATATTTTGTTTATTTCCGCAGGTTATGTATGGCAGGGAATATAGATACAGAAGCCCTGAAAATGCGCTGGATGAGATACAGTATGATATAAAGCTGTTTCCGAATTTAAAAGAAATAATGTTCGAAGATGATACATTTACCCTGGCTAAGCACATCTCGAGGCTGGAAAAGATATGTAAAGGCATTATAGATAGGAATATAAAGATTTCCTGGTCGTGCAATGCAAGGCCTGAGATACAAGATATCTCTATATTAAAGCTGATGAAGCAAGCAGGCTGCAGGATGATGTGCGTTGGTTTTGAATCAGGAGATGATGAGATGTTAAAAAGCCTTAAAAAAGGCATAACTGCTGACAGGATGAGAAATTTTGCCATTCTTGCCAGAAAAGCTGGTATTTCTGTTCATGGCTGTTTTGTAATAGGCTCTCCAGGGGAAACGCCTGATTCAGTGAAAAAGACAATAAAGTTCGCAGTAAAACTTCCAATAGATACTGCGCAATTCAGCGGCTTATGCGCGTATCCAGGCACAGAGTTTTATAACTGGTGCAAGGATAATAATTATATAGCAGCTAAAGATTGGAA
>CAKKRB010000026.1 GCA_919902485.1 Omnitrophica bacterium GWA2_41_15
CTACGGGGTGTCCAGGGCCTATAATCTACAGGATCGCGCTTGCCTTAGGGAGGGAGGCGAAATCCGTGTAGATATATAGGCCTGGATTTGGATTACAATCCATTACTAATTTTATCTATAGACTTCAGCAAGACAGAAACAGGATATTCCGTTTGTGCTGTCTTCTTGTCAAGCGGCCCTTCTGATCCTGTATATATGCTATTGTCATCCTGAGCAAAAGGATCTGCTGCAATAACATTTACGAACTCTCTCGAATCCTGGCCTATATCTACAGATATATAAATTTTACTTACCGGCCCATGGGCTGTTTGTAAAAATCCATTTGGTATAGCATATTTATAAAATTTTCTGTAAACCACACTGCCGTTTTTGCCTTCTACTGCCTCGCCGACAAAATCTCCTTTCCATAATGCCCCTAATATCGATATCTCGCGCTGGATTAATGGAAGGTTCCCGAAGACTGACTCATTTAACAAAGCTGCGCTGAAACCACTGTCATCATCGCCGATGCTAACCCTCGCATTCTCCCTGGAAGATATATTCCAGATAGAATCAATAGGCCAAGGCAGTATGTTCTTTGAAGAAAGATTTATTGCCCTGCCGCGCCTTAGCATTCTGACTCCTCTGCCAATGCTTGGAAAACCAGTTATGATTTTTCCATTCTCGGCCCTTATCTCCATGCGCGTTATGCCTCTTTTTCTGGCCAACTCTGGATCGTTGTCAGCTATATACCAGACCAGGCTGTGATTATTATGCCAGGGCAGATATTTACTAAGATTGACCCCATACTTGGCTGTGCCTATTATAACCTCTTTTATTGCCTCATCATCCATGCTTTCCGGAAATAAAGTTGCAATATCGTCTCTAAGCTTATATCTTTTAGCGCTATGTTCGAAAAGTATATGCTCAAAAACCCCGCGGGTTAGAATATATTTATCTCCAGTATTGATATTTACTGCCCCAGCTATCACCCTGCCGTTACTGTTTGGAACGCTATCGCCATTCTTATTTATGACCCCTAAGTAAACAAGCCTTCTTTTAAGCGTCCAATTCTGGGGATCTAAATCTAAAACCTTCAGATAATCTTCTTTATATGATTCTCCAAACATAAGCGCTCTTTCTGCTCTCCCTATGTATGCATTAATAACCAGACTTCTCAAAACTCTATCATCTGGAAATTCTTCCATGCATTTGGAGCCAAATTCTATGGCCTCATCAAATCTGCCTGCCTTATTATGAGCAGTGATGCTGGCCTTGATTCTACGGAGCGCTCCGGCCCTGGTATAATAACCTGCCTCAACCAATGCGTGTAAATACCTGGGTAGTATTTCCTCTCTTGCAAAACTCAACTCCAGTCTGAGGCTGGCCTTATTATTATATGAAACATCCTGTAAGCAATACCCTGCGCCTTCAAATATAAATATAAAAGTTATAATTATCGCTATTAGTTTTTTCATAATCTACAAACTGCCTGCTATTTCGCTAAAATTAAGCTCCAACTGTACAGGCCCGGCTGTCTCATTTTCTTTTTTTGGCGCCAGAAGTTCTCTTAATGACACCTTTTTTGCCTGGTAGTACTCTAATGGAGGTATGTTATCTTTTTGAAACATCCACTGAATCAGGCCCTGGTCCAGCCTGCCCTTATCATCTACAGGAAATAGCGGCAAATCCCCTATAGATTTACCAGATATATCTATCTCACCGAACAAAAGGCCATGCCTTCTCTCGTGTACTTGCCAGAAGAATCTGCCCTGGGCTGCCCATTCAAGAGGAGATATCTTATTCATGAGTCTGGAAATTGTAGCAATGTGAGGCCCTGCCCTTCCAGTCAGATAATCAACAAACTTTGCCTTAAAATCCCTTTCTTCTTCTTTAGCACGCACCTTCTCTTGTTTGCAAGTTCTTTCTAAGGAGTTCAGCCAGTCAATCAATTTCTGATAACCCGGGTCATCCTCAGCTTGATAAAGCTCAATTCCATAACTTAATATATATTTTTTGACTTCATTAAGCCTTCTATGGACACGGGCCTTATTTATAAAATCACGATAATCATCCCAGTTTAAATAAGTTGTTATGCGAAGTGGTGGCATATGAGAAAAAATCCTATGTTCTCTGCACCATGTCTTTATATACACGCCTTTTATATAGTCGCTGTCCAAATCTTTTATGCCCAGACTTTTTAAAACAGCATCCAATTTTTCTACCTCATTATTGCTGGCAAGCCTTGTTTCTTCAGCCTTTGCCGGTATTCTGCCCTCCATGATAATCCCACAATATCCCCTGAAATCCCCCTTGCCTGTCTCTATAATTCTATATAATAGATACTGCCACGGTCTCATCTTGCCTTGGACTACTGCGTTTCTTGTTGCTAAAATATCTCTCATAGCTTCAAACATGTTAACTGCCTTCAATACCTTATCTCGCTCTTCTATTGTAAACACTTTTAGATTCCATAATTTATCAACAAGTGCTTTGCGATGCTCAGGATTAGAGCTATATAGATATTTCTTATTTCTAGAATCTACTATCATAATTTGGGATATCTGACCATTAAAATATTTTTCAAACCAGCCAATAACAGCTGGATGCCTAGCATCTGCTATTATCCTCATTCCTCCAAAAACATCTTTAAGTCTCCTGGCTAAGACATCAAATGTATCATGCATTAATTTTTTCCCGCGTAACTCAGGAACCCAAAGGCCAATTAAATCTAATTGGATATATTCTGGATATATATTCACTTTATAAAGAAAGGCTTGCGAATTTAAACCAAAGGTAACGCCATCTGGCTCCATCCTATAAATTTTATGTGCTACTTCGCTTTTTCTATCAACAAATACCACATAATTAGAAAAGCCGTTATACAATACCTCCAAACCTATTGCCACATAATCATTATCATTCAACGCGGCAAACCCCTTCCCAAGCTGATCAAAAATGCTGTTTGCTTTATATCTTTTATCCGGACTTCTCAGGTCAACTTGTACATCATATGTCTTTGTCCTGTCTATAATACCAAAAGCTGTATACACAGGCGTGCCTATTAAATCAGCTGAGCTTAATTTAATCCGACTGGATGCATTATTCTGAAATATAAGCGGCGCCCTGAGCCCATACCCTGTGCTTTCAAAGATAAATATAAAAGTTACGATTATCACTATGAGTTTTTTCATATTTTTTACCATCC
>CAKKRB010000027.1 GCA_919902485.1 Omnitrophica bacterium GWA2_41_15
ACATGTTGTATGTTTTTCATAAATGTTTGTTTTAATATTTTTATCTTCATTGAAACCTCTCTTTTTATTATCTAATCCATTTAAAAATCAGTAGACTTAGATAGTAAGTATTGTGGATAAGTGGATAAATCTGAAACCTAAAGTTACTATTATAGTTATGAAATAAAAATAATCCACAAAAAAATAAAAATAATCCACACAGTTAACTTTTTACGTCCAACATAAGCCTTTGGAGCAAGTTCTTCACATTTTGGTTTTTCTTTAAATCAGAGTCGATTTTCTCGCACGCGTGTATTACAGTAGAGTGATCCCTGCCGCCGAAATGCCCCCCTATTTCAGGCAAAGTCAACGCTGTCATTTCCCTGGCCAGGTACATTGCCACCTGCCTCGGGTAAGTCACCTGCCTGGTCCTCTTTTTTGTTTTCATGTCGGATATTTTTATGTCGAAATATTCTGCGACCTTTTTCTGGATCACCTCAATGGTAACTTTCTTAGAGCTTTCAGATTCAATCTCTTTAAGGATGTCTTTGGCAAGCGCCAGGGTTATATTTTTATTCTCCAGCGCGGAATATGCTATTAGTTTAATAAGGGCGCCTTCCAGCTCTCTGATATTTGTTTTTATTTTCTCAGCTATAAAATACAGGATATCATCAGGCAGTTTTGCGGCGTTGCGCTCCGCTTTTTTCTTCAGTATTGCGATGCGCGTTTCAAAATCAGGCGGCTGTATGTCTGTGACAAGCCCCCATTCAAACCTGGAAACAAGCCTTTCCTCAAGGCCGGGTATTGTTTTTGGCGGCCGGTCGCTTGAGAGCACAATCTGTTTGTGAGCGTCGTAAAGCGCATTGAATGTGTGGAAAAATTCTTCCTGAGTAGCTTCCTTGCCTGCTATAAAATGAATATCGTCTATTAACAGGACATCGACGCTTCTGTACTTTTCCCTGAACTTCTGCGTGGTCCTTGTCTGTATGGCGTTTATCAGCTCGTTTGTAAAACTTTCACTTGTCGTATAAAACAATTTATGAGTCCTGTGCATTTCAGATATATAGTGGCACGCAGCCTGCATAAGATGGGTTTTCCCAAGCCCCACCCCTCCATATATAAACAAAGGATTATATGCCTTTGCCGGGGCTTCGGCTATCGCAAGGGTTGCCGCATGCGCAAACCTGTTTGACGACCCTACCACAAAGCCCTCAAATGTATATTTTGGGTTCAAGTAAAAAGGCTTTTTCTGTATAGGTTTTTCAGGCGGGGCAGCCTGCGGCTGTCTTACCGAGGGGCCTGTTTTTATATCAGCTGTTTCCTTTATCTCGAATTTTACCGGGATAACCTTGCCTATGGTTTTTAATACAGCTATATTCAATATATCCCTGTAATGGTCATATATCCAGTCTTTAAAAAAATTTGAAGGCACCTGAATGGTAAGAGAATCTTCTGTTAAAGACGCAAGGCTTGTCTGGCTGAACCAGTTTTCAAACGCCTGCTCCCCTATTTCCTGTTTTGTATATTCTAGAATTTTATCCCACAGATTAGCTAAGTCAAAAGGCATAATTTATCCACATTTTTTCCACATTATAGCAGCTGGAAAAGCTATTTTCAAGTTAAATCTTTGTTTTGCCCCGCATTTATTCGACAGCCAACTTTTGCAATACTTTCAATGTTAGATTAAACTTTAGCTTTGTCTAGCCCAGCGAGTTGAAAGGCCTTTTTGACGCGAACGGGCACGGTGTCCCGCAGCCTGGCAGGCCTACGAAAAGACGTCCCTCGACTTCGCTCGGGCGCCGATCCTCGCTCGCCCTGCCACAGATGCCGTTAATTCACAAAACGAGTATGACTTGTTTTGTGAATTAACGCGGCAGGGCACCATGCCCGCTCGAATCGGCGACGCTTTTCTTTAGGCCTGCCAGGCTACGGGACAAGCGAGCGTCAAAACGGAGCAAAATTTCCTCGCTGGGGAAATTTTGCTCTCTAGAAGAACACTAGATTAGGCAGAGCTAATATGGTTAAAATGTAACTTATCTGTTCAAATAATACATTGGCGGTCAACTTTCCCCTTGACGAAGATAGATATTATGTTATAATAACTTTTCTATAAAGTAAGGATAAAATGAAGAAGCATCTTACCAGAAAAAGCCTTAGAAAAGGAAAGCGCAAGCACGGGTTCAGGGCCAGAATGGCTACTGCCTCAGGCAGGAAGGTTTTAAAACACCGGCGCCAAAAAGGCAAACACAAGCTGTCAATCTGATGGGTTTAAACTCTTTTTCTATAAAAGAGCACCTGAAGAAAAGCAATAGCATAAAAGCTGTTCTGGATAAAGGTACCTGTTTTAGATCGAAGACCATCAATGTTTGTCTGCTGAAAAGAATAGAGTCTGATGTTAACAAAGCAGCCTTTATCTGCAAGAAGAATCTATGCCAGAAAAAGGCGGTATTAAGAAATAGATTCAGAAGAATCCTGAGGGAAGCTTATAGAAAATCAAAGCATTTTCTTCCTCCTGGCCACGATATAGTTATAGTTGGCACCAGGGTTACCAAAGATACAAAACCTCTTGAGATAGAAAAAGAAATCACAGATGCCTTTAAAAAATATACTAAAAAATAGCATAACATTTTATCATAGTAACATATCTTCATTCATGTTATGCCAATGCAGGTTCCATCCATCCTGCTCCCAATATACGCTTCAGGCAATAGATGACAAAGGCATTGTCCTGGGGTTGATAAAAGGCCTGGGGAGGGTTATGCGTTGTAATCCTTTTTTGCCAGGCGGCCACGATCCATATAAATAACAAGACAGGATTACTATGGAAAAAAGAGTTTTATTAGCAGTAACATTGTCAATAGTTGTAATATTATTATATCCTGTGATACTTGCCAGAATAAATCCTGATCTTGTCAAACAGCCCAAGCAAATACAACCAATTACCAGACAAGAGGTTATAGAAAAAAAGATAGATGTTAAAACAAAAGAGGCTGCATTTAAAAATGCTTTGCCTGAGAACGCAGTATCCTTTATTGCTTCTACAGATAAATATGATTTGGATATAACTAACATAGGAGGCTCAGTAAGCAAGATTGTTGTAAAAGACGCAAAAAGAAAAAGCAATATAGCGCTTGTAAAACACGCAATCTATAATACAGGCTTTCTCGCAGTAGACGGCAAGGGCATATTTTCCACAATTTCTTCACAATCGTTTACAATACAACAAGATAAAACAACCGTATCATTAGAGACTAACCGTATCAAAATAGAAAAAAACATAGGCTTTTTAGAAAATAGATACGGTATTGATACGGTTATTAATATTACAAACAAAACATCTGACATACAGGATGCTTTGTTTGATATTACAACAGGGTCAAATATTTCTAAAGATGAACTATATGAGGCAAGATACATAGAGCTAGCTATACAATATAAAGATGGAACTAGTAAAAAATTAACAGGTAATAAATTATTGGATCCCAACAGATTATACAAAGATAATATAGATTGGATAGCTTTGAAAAATAAGTACTATGCGATAATAGCAAAACCCGGTTTTAACGCGAAGGGCGTATTTACAAAAAATAGCTCTGGAGAGCCTGTTGTAGGGTTTATAGCAGAGGAAGATAAAATTTTACCAGGAGAAACTAAATCTTATAAAATAGATTTTTACATAGGCCCAATGGAGATCAAAGAGCTTGAAAAGATGGATCCTGGCTTTTCAAAGGTTTTGAACTTTGGTTTTCTGACGAGCATAAGCCTTATTTTGCTGGGCATACTGCAATTTTTTTATTCTATTCTCCATAATTACGGAGCAGCAATACTTTTGCTCACTGTTTGCATAAATCTGTTTTTATATCCGCTTACTTTCAAGAGCATGAAATCAATGCAAAAACTCCAGGAACTCCAGCCGCTCATGGAAAAAATCAGGCAGGAAAATAAAGACAATCCTAACAAGCTGAACAAAGAAATAATGGAACTTTATAGACGGTATAAGGTTAATCCGATGAGCGGGTGCCTGCCAATGGTTTTACAGATGCCTGTATTTATAGCGCTTTACAATACGCTTTCGCGCTCTGTAGAGCTAAAAAACGCGGGGTTTTTATGGATAAAAGACCTTTCTATGCCGGATGCATTTTTCCGCCTTGGTTCTAACATACCGTTTTTGGGCAACTCCATAAATTTATTGCCAATTTTAATGATAGGTGCTATGATATTACAGCAAAAGATGTCTCAGATGAGCGCAGGCAATTCTAGCCAAACAGAACAGCAAAAGCTTATGGCAAATATTATGCCTGTGCTGTTTGGGTTTATATTTTATTCATTACCGTCCGGGCTTGTGCTGTACTGGCTTACAAGCACGCTGGTTACAAGTTCTATGCAGTTTTTCATGTATAGACGCCGCTGAATTTTGTCCCGATTATCGAATCGGGACAAAATTGGTTAAGGAATTTAATATGACTGGAAATAAGATTAATATAATAAATAAAGGCGAGATAGAGGTTGAGGCTAAAACTGCGCAGGAAGCGATTAAAATAGCCCTTTCAAAGTTTAATGTTAAGAGAGCAGAAGTAGAGGTTTCTGTTCTAAGAGAAGAAAATAAAGGGCTTTTTAGTATGCAAGGTGCTAAATTAGCCAAGGTTAGAGTAACTAAAAAACATAAATGATACGGTTATGATACGGTTTAGTGAGCAGACACTTTAGAATGTTCCACGTGGAACATTCTAAAGTGTAGGTCTTAGGTGGTATAATTTGATGGGCAAAATAATATCAGTTTGTAATCAAAAAGGGGGGGTAGGAAAGACCACAACTGTTGTTAATCTTGGGTATTATCTTGCTTATAAAGGCAAAAAGGTATTAATTATAGACCTTGACCCGCAGGCAAACGCTACAAGCGGCTTAGGTGTTGATAAATCAAAAATAGAAAAAAGCATATATGATGTATTAATCAATAATTTAAAATATGATGAAGCAATGCAAGAAGTGAATATGCCTCAGTTGAAGCTAATGCCTTCAAATATTCATCTTACAGGAGCAGAGATAGAGCTTGTAAGTTTTATGAATAGGGAGCATAGACTGAAACAGGCTATTAAAGACGCTGTCAGTGAATTTGATTTTATACTTATAGATTCTCCGCCATCATTAGGGATTTTAACCATAAATAGCCTTGCAGCATGCAATGCCGTATTGATCCCAATACAGTGTGAATATTATGCATTAGAAGGCCTTAGCCAGCTATTGAATACAATTAACCTTGTAAAAGAGAATTTAAACCAAAATCTTGAAATACAAGGGGTTTTATTGACAATGGCTGATTATAGGACAAATCTTACAACTGAGGTTATAGAAGAGGTAAAACGATTCTTTAAAGAAAAAGTGTTTAAGACAATAATACCGCGCAGTATAAAATTAAGCGAGGCCCCTGGCTTTGGCCAGCCAATACATCTTTATGACAGACATTCAATAGGAGCTAAGACATACATGTCTTTAGCCAATGAGATACTCGGGGAGCCTGTTATACCAGAGGGAGAAGAGGCATGGAAAAAAGAGTTCTCGGTAGAGGCTTAGCAGCTTTAATACCGGAAAAACAAACAGCTGATAATATGCAGGTATTGGAATTTAATATCCAGCAGGGGGTAAGGAATATATCTATAGAAAAGATAAAGGCAAATAAATATCAGCCAAGAGAAGACTTTAATCAAGAAGCATTAAATGATCTAGTTTCTTCTATAAAGGAGAAAGGGTTTATACAGCCTATTCTTGTGCGTTCAAAACAAGGAGAATATGAACTCATAGCAGGAGAAAGACGGTTCAGGGCTGCAAAACAGCTTGGTTATAAGGAAATACCAGCTATTATAAAGGATGTGTCTGATCTTGATTCTCTGGAAATCTCTATTATAGAAAACATCCAGAGAGAAAATCTTAATCCTATTGACCAGGCAAAGGCATATAAAAGGCTGTCAGAAGAATTTAATATGACCCAGGAGAAAGTAGCTGATACAATTGGTAAAGACAGGGCCACAGTAGCAAATATCATGAGATTGCTTAATCTCCCAGTTAAAATCCAGGAATATGTTTCACGTGGAACAATTTCAATGGGCCACGCAAGGGCAATCTTAAGTTTAAATAAAGAATCAGAACAAATGAGGCTCTGTACCAAAGTAATTAAAGATGACCTATCTGTAAGAGACACAGAGAGTTACGCAAAAAATATTGTAGGGAAGGGTTTAAAACCCTTCCCTACAAAAACAATAGAGGACCCCAATCTTAAATCCATAGAACAGGAATTAAGAGAATTTTTTGGAACAAAGGTAAAAATACTAAAATCTAAAAAAGGCGGCAAAATAGAAATAGAGTTTTATTCTAATGCAGATATGGAACGAGTCATAACTCTTTTAAAATCAAGCAGTTGACATAAATATGAATCAGCAAACATTAATTTTAATTAAACCAGATGGGCTTAAAAAATCTTTAACAGGAAATATTTTGACAAGGTTATCTGAGACAAAACTTGAAATAGTGGCAGCTAAAATGGTGCGAGTCCCCAGGGAACTTGCAGTAGAACATTACAAGCACATGAAAGACAAACCATTTTTTGAAGAGCTTGTTCAATATATACAAGGCACGCTGCACGACAGGAAAAAGGTTATGGCCATGGTTTATTGGGGTGAAGACGCTATTACAAAAGTAAGACAGATTGCAGGTTCAACAAATCCTGAGGAGGCAGATCCCACGACTATCAGAGGCTCTTATGGCAGGATCACCACAAAAGGCCTTTATGAGAACGTATTGCACACTTCTTCCAATGAATCTGAAGCGGAAAGAGAAATAAAACTCTGGTTCCAGCCGGATGATATAATAGTAGATCTCTATCCGACAAAAGTAGTAACAATGGAAAAAGCGAAAAGAAAAATCTGGGCGTAGATATGATAAAAAGCATGACAGGTTTTGGAAAAGGCGAATCAAAGAGTAAATTCGGGATGTTTACCGTAGAGATACGCGCTGTAAACCACAGGTATTTTGACCTTTCTGCCAAACTTCCTAACGGGCTGATGCTGCTGGAAGACAGGATTAAAGAGCTTTTGCGTAAAGATATAAAGCGCGGCAAGGTAAATTTTTTTCTTTCGCACCGTTCTCCTGAAAAGGAATGCGATGTTGTTGCTTTTGATAAACAGGCAGCGGATAAATATTACAAGATACTCAATGAAATTAAAAAAAGGCTTGATATAAAAGAAGAAATAAAGTTATCTCACATACTTTCTTTTTCAGACGTTATTATCCGGGAACAGAGGGACATGGATATAGAGGCCATGTGGCCTTGCGTAAAAGAAGCTGTAATAAAAGCAGTCTGTGATTGTGATAAAATGAGGGAACGGGAAGGCAGGGCCCTGTATAAAGATTTTTGCGCGAGGATAGATGAAATAAAAGGCTGTATTGAGGAAATTTCAGGCCTGGCTCCAGGGGTCGTAGCAGAATATAAACGCAAACTTGATTCCAGAATAAAAGATATAGTAAAAACCAAAGATATAGACGAGGCGAGGCTTGAGACAGAGATTGCTTTATTCGCGAAGCAGTGCGACGTGACAGAGGAAATCACGCGTTCGAGGAGCCATCTTGAAGGGATGAGAAAAATCCTTGAGTCAGGCGAGGAAGCGGGCAGAAAACAGGATTTTATATTGCAGGAGCTTAACAGGGAAATAAACACCCTGGGCGCAAAGGCAAACGACATAAAAATAGCAAAGATAGTCATAAATATAAAAAGCGAATTAGAGAAGATGCGCGAACAGGCGCAGAATGTAGAATGACAAAGAAAAAAGGCAAATTATTTATAATCTCTGCTCCTTCAGGCTCAGGTAAAACAACGCTTTGTGCTAATCTGGTGGAATCCGTTGACAGCCTGTACAGGTCTATTTCCATGACAACAAGGGCGCCGAGGCCGGGTGAACAAGACGGCATGGATTATATCTTTATTGAAAAGCCGGAATTTATAAAGCGCCAGAAAAGAAACGAATTCCTGGAATGGGCAAAGGTCTTTAACGAATATTACGGCACGCCCAAGAAACATATCATGCATATGCTGAAAAGAGGCAGCGATGTTTTATTGAGCATAGATGTCCAGGGCGCCATGAAGATAAAAAGACTCAAACTGGACGCGGTTTATATCTTTATCCTTCCCCCGTCTATTGAGATGCTCAAAGAGCGTCTGATAAACAGGTCAACGGACTCAAAGAAAGCCATCCAGCAGAGGTTAGCTGTTTCAAAAAAGGAAATATCGTGCAGTGATAAATATGATTATATAGTTGTCAATAACAGGTTGGAATCTGCCCTTGACAGCCTGAGGGCTGTTGTAGTCGCAGAGAGATGCAGGGTAAAACGGAATCATTAAAAAAGATCCTTCGACGCGCCTAATAATACTCCCGTTCGTCGTATTATTAGGCTTGCTCAGGATCAAATTTTGTTTCACAAAATTTGAGGAGATTAAAATGTCGTACACGCCGGTAGAGAAAATTTTTAAAGGCTCAGGAAGCATATTTAAGCTTACAATAATTGCTGCCAGAAGGGCTGTTGAGCTTAACAGCGGAGCTCAGAAACTGATTAACACAAATTTACAAAAGTTTTCCAGTATCGCTTTGGAAGAAATAGCGCAAGGTAAGGTTAAATACAAGCTTAGAGAAGCGGTAAAATGAAGACTAAAAATGTTATTATCGGCGTCACTGCCAGCGTTGCCTGTTATAAAGCCCTTGATGTTATAAGCGGGCTTCGGAAACTCGGCGCGCAGATAACAGTTGTCCTGACAAAAGAAACAAAAGAATTTATACAACCTATGTTATTCCAGGCGGTATCAGGCAATAAGGTTGTGACTTACGACATGTTCAAAGCGCCTGAAGAATGGGATTCAGGCCATGTGTCTCTTGCAGACAAGGCAGACTGCATAGTAATCTGCCCTGCCACAGCCAATATAATAGCAAAAATAGCCAATGGTATCTGCGATGATATGCTTACATGCGCAGTTTGCGCCACAAAAGCCCCTGTTTTATTAGCCCCTGCCATGAACGAAGCAATGTATAAAAATAAAATCACCCAGTACAATGTAAATAAATTGAAAAAATTAGGATACAGATTCACAGGCCCCATAAAGGGCATGCTTATGTGCGGGAAAGTTGGCATGGGCCATATACAAGACACTCAAATCATCATAAAGGAAGTGAAAAGTTTATTAGAATTATAGTAACAGCAGGCCCAACCCAGGAACCAATAGACCCTGTAAGATTTATCTCAAACAGATCAACAGGGTATATGGGGTACAAAATAGCAGAGGAAGCGCTTAAGAGAAAACACAAAGTTATTCTTATAAGCGGACCTGTAAATATCCGCCCGCCAAAAGCAGACAAGCTGATTTTTATACAGACAGCAGACGGTTTATTAAAAGCGCTTAAGAAAGAAATAAAAAGCGCAGACTGCCTTATTATGTGCGCTGCTGTGAGCGATTTTAAAGTAAAAAATATCAGCGCAAAGAAGATAAAAAGAAAAGGCCGGATAAAATTAAAGCTCATTCCAAATAAAGACATACTGAAAGAACTGGTGAGATATAAAAGGCATAAGCTCTTTATAGGCTTTAATTTAGAAACATCTAACTTAGTTAGAAATGCCAAATTAAAACTCAGGGCCAAAAAACTGGATATGATAGTGGCAAACAGATTGACAAAATATCATAACCCTTTTGGTAACAATAAGTTAGACGTTGATATAATAGATAAAAATCCACGTGTTACAAAAATAAGACAAAAAGACAAGGCTTTTATCGCCCATGTTTTACTTGACAAAATAGAAGAATTATGGTATGAAATTAAGAAACAAGGGTCCTTCGGTGCCTACAATGCTCCTATCCGTCGCATTGTTTAACGGCGCCTCAGGATCAAATCCGCATAGGCGGATTTGGGAGGCTAAACTTGAAAAAGAGAGGTTTTACTCTAATTGAGTTGTTAGTTGTTATAGCGATCATAGGTATATTAGCTGGGATGCTCCTGCCGGCAATTGGCCAGGCCAGGGAAAGGGCAAGGCGCACAAGCTGTATGAATAACCTTAAACAGATCAGCATATCTTTACATTTATATGCCACGGATAATATGGAAAAATTTCCAAAAACTCTTCAGGAGCTTGTGGATGGCGGATACCTGGACAGCCTGGAGATTTTTAAATGCCCGTCAGCCCCCAGCAATGTCCCTGCGGACGCTGACAGCGGAGATTATGCGTATAAAACAGGCCTGACAGAATCAGCTGATTCAGGTGTCGCTATAGCCTGCGATAAGGCTGAGAATCATAAAGGCCAGGGCGGAAACGTATTGTTTGTAGGAGGTCATGTAAAATGGCAGCCTGCTTCCAAGGGTAAATGGGCTCCGCCGTTTTAATGAAAATATATTTTTAACAACGTGTAGCCATAATTTTATCAAGCTACACGTTTTTTGTTCACGTTAATTCACAAACAAGTCATACTCGTTTGTGAATTAACGCGGCTGGATAGGTTGACTGATAACGGCGACGTAGCCAAGGGGGAAGGCAGGAGTCTGCAAAACTCTTATTCACCGGTTCGATTCCGGTCGTCGCCTCCGATTTTTTGCCAAAGGCAAAAAATCGTCCCGAAGCAGTTTGAATTTTTTCATCCAATTGCGAGGGACAAAAATAGCCGGGGTGTTGGAATTGGGAGACAATATGGACTTAAAATCCATTGGCCCGTAAGGGCCGTGAGGGTTCAACTCCCTCCCCCGGCACCATGAACCACTCGCTAAGAATAAGTAGCAAATATAGTATTCGCTCGGGTTCATGGCAGGCCATGAACATAATATGATAGGGCTTGCCCTCTACCTGAGCGAAAAATTGACTTTATATGTAATTCTTAACGAATGGTACAGGGGACCCATAGCGCAGTTGGTTAGCGCGTCCGCCAAAGGCGGAAGGTCAGAAAGTGGGCGGTTGGCGCAGTTTGGTTAGCGCGCCACGTTGACATCGTGGAGGTCACAGGTTCGAGTCCTGTACCGCCCACCACGGTTCGACGCGTCTTTCGCTTCGCTCAAGACTTGCTCACCGTAGTCCTGAGTCCCTCGACAAGCTCGGGATATTTCCAGCAGATACTGAGCGAAGTCGAAGTACAAGCGACGAGCATAGCGAGGAGCGCGTCGAAGGGCACCACGTTATTTTAGAATTGTAGGTTTTTATGACAAACAATCTCGACGCCTTACGCCATAGCTGTTCTCATGTGATGGCAGATGCTGTGAAAAGGCTTTTTCCTGACATACGGCTTGCCATAGGCCCTGCTATTGAGGACGGGTTTTACTATGATTTTGATCGATCAGAGCCTTTTAAGCCTGAAGATTTGCCTGCCATAGAAAAGGAAATGGCAAAGATCATAAAAGAAGATTGGGAATTTAAGAAAGAAGAGATTTCTAAAAAAGAGGCGTTGAAATTATTTGCAAAGGAACCGTATAAGGCGGAACTTATAAATAAATTAGAAGGCGATACAATTTCTATTTACAGGCACGGAAAGTTTGTGGATTTATGTAAAGGCCCGCACATTAAATCCACAGGCCAGATAAAGGCATTTAAGCTTTTAAGCATCGCAGGCGCGTACTGGCACGGCATTGAAACAAACCCTATGCTTCAGAGAATATATGGCACGTGCTTTGAAACAAGCCAGGCCCTGGAAGAACATTTAGAAAAACTGGAAGAGGCAAAAAAACGCGATCACAGGAAACTTGGAAAAGAGCTTGATTTATTCAGCATTCACGACGAAGTCGGGCCAGGCCTTGTATTTTACCACCCAAAAGGCGCACTTCTCAGAATGCTGATAGAAGATTACGAGAAGAAAGAACACCTGAGACGCGGATATCAGATTGTAATGGGCCCGCATATTTTAAAATCAGATATATGGGTTACCTCAGGCCATTATGATTATTATAAAGAGAATATGTACATATTCAAGGTAGATAACGAAGAATATGTCCTGAAGCCCATGAACTGTCCTGGCCATATGCTGATCTATAAATCAAAGATACGCAGTTATAGAGATCTTCCCATGCGTTATTTTGAACTTGGTAATGTCCACAGGCGGGAAAAAACAGGGGTATTGCACGGGCTTTTGAGGGTAAGAGGATTTACTCAGGATGACGCTCATATATTTTGTCTGCCAAATCAATTGGAACAGGAAATAACCGGGGTCATAGATTTTGTAATGGATACAATGAAAGTTTTTGGCTTTAAAGATTATAAAATAGACCTTTCTACAAGGCCTTTGAAATCTATTGGGACAGATGAGGCATGGGAGGCCGCAACCAATGCCTTGAAAAAAGCGCTTGAGTCAAAGGCTATGAATTACGAAATTAACGAGGGCGAGGGCGCGTTTTACGGGCCAAAGATAGACATAATGGTAAAGGACGCCCTTTCGAGGCCATGGCAGTGCGCAACTGTGCAGTGCGATTTTGCGCTGCCTGAGAGGTTTGATCTGGCGTATATTTCTGCGGGCGGCAAAAAAGAAAGGCCTGTTATGCTCCACAGGGTTGTGCTTGGGAGCATGGAGCGCTTTATAGGGACTTTGATAGAGCATTACGCAGGCGCGTTCCCTGTGTGGCTGGCCCCTGTGCAGGCCATTGTGATACCGATCACTGACAGGGCGCATGATTACGCAGATAATATCTTCAAGTTATTGCAGGATGAAGGCATAAGAGCAGAGGTGGATAAAAGAAATGAGAAATTGCAGTATAAAATCAGAGAAGGCGAGGTAAACAAAATTCCTTACATGCTGATAATAGGAGACAGGGAAAAAGAAGCAGGCACTGTTTCGCTTCGCGCCAGAAAAGAAGGAGACCTCGGCACGGTTAAGATAGAGGAGTTTATAGATAGAATCAAGGATGAAATAACAAATAAAACGTAGGGGCGGATTATTAATCCGCCCAAATGCGGGCCGAATAATATTCGGCCCCTACAATTACAAGGAGGTGGTTCGTATTTCAAAAGATCTGAGAATCAATCAAAGAATACGCGTTAAAGAAGTCAGGCTTATAGGCCCTGAAGGCGAACAAATGGGGATTGTCAATACCCAGGATGCTTTGCAAAAGGCAGAAGAAGCTGGGCTGGATCTCGTAGAGGTTGCAGGCCAGACGTCTCCTCCTGTCTGCAGGATAATGGACTACTCCAAGTATAAATATGAACAGGAGAAAAAAGAGAAAGAAGCCCGCAAGCATCAAAAGGTGGTACACCTGAAAGAGATCAAGATGAAGCCGAACATAGAAGAACACGACTACCAGGTAAAGCTTTATCACCTGAAAAGATTTCTTGGCAGAGGGGATAAGGCAAAGCTTACAATGACTTTCAGGGGCAGGGAGATGAGCCATGTTGAGATAGGCAAAAAGATTATAAACAGGGTAATTTCTGACCTGAGCGAGACAGGAGAAGTGGAGAAGGGCCCGATGATGGACGGCAGGAACATCATGGTGCATTTTACGCCCCGGCCATCAACAAGCGCAAAGAATATCAAGGAGAAAGAAAATGCCTAAATTAAAAACAAACAAAGGCGCCAGGAAGAGGCTGAAACTCACGAAAAACAACAAGCTGATGAGATACAAGCCCGGCAAGCGCCACATACTTACATCAAAGACTTCTAAGAGAAAAAGAAAAATGAGAAAATGCATAGAAGTGCTAGGCATGTCAGCAAAGATAACCAAAAAGCTGTTACCATACGGCTAAAGAGGAGGTTTTAAATGTCACGCACAAAATACGGGCCAGCGTCCAAGGCCCGCAGAAAAAGAGTTTCCAAAATGGCAAAAGGCTACCGTGCAGGCAGAAGCAAGCTGCACAGGGTAACGCTGGAAACATTGAAAAAAGCCTTGATGTACGGCACAAGAGACAGGCGCGCCAAGAAAGGCACATTCAGGAGATTGTGGATCCTCAGGATCTCCAACGCCTGCAAGGAATCAGGTATATCATACAGTAAATTTATAAAAGGCCTCAAGGATGCGAAAATAGAGCTTAACAGGAAAATACTTGCGGATATGGCTGTGAATGATATCAAGGCATTCAAGAACCTGGTGGAGACGGTTAAGAAATAAAATGCGAGGTTTATATGCACATAATAATAGCAGGTTGCGGAAGAGTCGGTTCAGAGCTTGCCAGGCTTTTATCCAATGAAGGCCATGATGTTATTATCATTGATAAGAACAAATCTTCTTTTGACCGATTAGGGGGAGTTTTCAATGGCGTAACCTTAGTAGGCAGCGGATTTGACGCAGAGCTTTTAAAACAGGCAGGTATTGAAAAGGCAGACGCTTTTTGCGCAGTTACAAATGGGGATAATACAAATTTAATTTCCGCGCAGGTAGCTAAAAAGATATTTAATGTTCCAAAGGTTATTGCCAGGGTGTATGATCCTCAGCGCGCGCATATATATACTGCTTTAGGCATGGATGTTATCAGCGGCACTATTCTTTTTGCCGCAATGATCCGCGACAAGATTATTGAAAGCCGCTTTTCCAGCTACCTTATTGAAACAAAGGAGTTGGGGGTTATTGAGATCGAAGTTAAAGATAATCTGAAAGGAAAGACGATTAAGGATATAAATATACCGCGGGAATTTATAGTGGTGGCTATAAGAAGGTTAAGAGAAGTTATTATTCCCGAGCCCACGACGGTTTTAAAAGAAAAAGACGTGTTGATGGGCGTAGTGAAAGTAACCAGTCTTAACGCTATAAAGGAAAGGTTTGGGCTAAGCTAATGTATATTATTATTATCGGCGGCGGCAAAGTAGGTTATTTTTTGGCAAAAAGGTTGATAGCGGGAAAACACACTGTCAGCATTGTAGACAAAGACAGCCAGCTATGCGAGGGGATATCCTGTGAGTTACCTGCCCTGGTTATTCATGGCGATGGCTGCGACCCGCGCATTTTGGAACAGGCAGGCATAAAACGCGCAGATGTATTGGCTGCGGTTACCGGCGATGATGAAGACAATCTGATTACCTGCCAGCTGGCCAAAGAAATATTTAATGTTCAACGCACTGTGGCAAGGGTCAATAATCCTGACAACGAGCACACCTTTTCCAAGCTAAGCATTGATGTGCCTGTTGATTCCACTAAGATTATCGCCAAGATTATTGAAGAGGAAGTTTCTTTATCTGATATTGTAAACCTTATGAGTTTTAAGCACGGCAAGCTTTCTATTGTGCGCGTGGATCTGCCCCATGATTCACCTGTAATAAATAAACAGATCCAGGACATACAGCTGCCTACTGATTCTGTATTTGTTTCTATTGTGAGAGGCGAAGAGGTAATTGTTCCAAAAGGCACTACTGTGCTTAAACCAGGGGATGATATTATAGCCCTTACATTAGTCAGCAACGAACCGCAATTGCTAAATGTGCTGATAGGTAAAATCTGATGATAAGCGTAAAATCTTTTTTAAAACCTATTCTCGGGATAGGAACCGAAATTTTATATATTCTGATTATGATGGCTGTGGTATTTTTGATTTGTTTAGTATTAACTTAAATCGGATCCCCTCTCCCATTTATGGGAGAGGGTTAGGGTGAGGGAACATGATTTTACGTCCTCGCGTAAGCGATATTAAAAACATCAGTTATTATTTAGGCAAGGTTATCATCGGCCTTGGCCTTACAATGATCGTGCCGATTGTAATCGGCCTGGGGTTTCAAGAAACAAACCCCACCCTGGATTTTTTAATCAGCTTAGCGATAACTTTGCTGATAGGGATAATTTTAACAAGGATATGCCGCACAGAAGAAGATCTGGATTGGATGCAGGGCATGATAGTGGTTTCTTTATCCTGGCTGGTTGCCATGGCATTAGGAGCGCTTCCTTTATATTTAAGCGGCCATTATAAGTCATATCTGGATGCTTGTTTTGAAACAATGTCAGTGTTTACCACAACCGGGCTCACTCTAGTTCAGGACCTTGACCATCTATCTTATGCCCATAATCTATGGAGGCACTTAGGTAATTTTATCGGGGGCCAGGGCATTGCGATTGTTGCCCTGTCTTTTTTTATAAAAGGCACTTCTGGCGCATTTAAGATGTATGTAGGGGAAGGAAGAGACGAAAGACTATTACCGAATGTTATAAATACAGCAAGGTTTATATGGCTGATAAGCGGCGTATATTTAGTTTTAGGCACGCTTATTTTAGGCATAGTAGGCATGTCAATCGGCATGAAGCCATGGAACGCATTTTTTCATAGCGCGTGTATATTTATGGCTGGTTTTGATACTGCTGGTTTTGCCCCGCAGTCGCAAAACATACTTTATTATCACAGCCTGCTTTTTGAAGCAGTAATTATAGTAATCATGCTTTTGGGCACGTTAAATTTTAACCTGCATTTTCAGATGTGGTTTGGCAACCGCAAAGAGATATGGAAAAACATAGAGACAAGGACTCTTTTTTTCACCGTTCTAGTTTTCTCTTTTATTACCGCCGTTGGTTTGAATCAGTTAAAAGTATATCCTGAAGCAATTGCGCTATTTAGAAAAGGCTTTTTTCATCTGATATCGGGCCATACCGGCACTGGTTACATGACAATATATGCCAGGCAATTTATTAATGAATGGGGAAACTTGGCGCTTGTTGGGCTGATTTGCGCAATGGGCTTGGGCGGCTGCGTCTGTTCTACTGCAGGTGGTATAAAGATGCTGCGCATAGGGATTTTTTTTAAGGCATTAAAGCAGGATATAAAAAGAATAATCCTGCCTGAAAGAGCCGTAGTCAGCCAGATGTTCCATCATATCAAAGATGTATTTTTGCAAGATAGACAAGTGAGGTCTGCGCTTTTAATTACCTTAGCATATCTGGGCTTATATATGTTAGGCGCTATTATAGGGACTTGGCTTGGATATCCATTCCTGAATTCTTTATTTGAGTCTACTTCAGCTGCAGCTAACGTGGGTTTATCCTGCGGCATAACTGATGCTTCTATGCCGGCTGCTTTAAAATTAACGTATATCTTTCAAATGTGGGCAGGGAGGCTAGAGTTTATGTCGATATTTGTTTTAATAGGATTTTTTCTTGCAGAGATAAAAGGCCGATGATGAGAAAATTAATTTTTATATCTTTAATTATAGGTTTTTCGCTCAGCGCTTGCCACTTTCTTTGTTATGCCGAAGATGTCTCAAGCGCGGAGTTGATTAATAATGCCAGGCAATATGACGGTAAAGTGGTTCTGTATAAAGGCGAAGTCATAGGCGATATAATGATGCGTAAAGAATTTGTCTGGATAAATGTAAATGATGGCATAAACGCGATAGGTATCTGGTCAAATAAAGATTTAGTCAAGGATATTGTTTATACAGGAAATTATAAATCCAGAGGAGATGTGGTAGAAGTAAGAGGGGTTTTCCATCGCGCCTGCCTTGAGCATGGCGGAGATTTGGATATACATATAGATGAGCTGCGTAAGATTAATAGCGGGGTAGTTATCAAAGAAAAGCCTGATATTGCAAAGAGAAATCAGGCATTTGTGTTATTGGGTATATTAGGCCTGGCGCTGCTATTGAGTCAATTAAAAAAGGAGAAGCATAAATGAACCCTTCGACAGGCTCAGGGTTCATCCTGAGCGACGAAGGGTTAAAAGACAAGGAGTCGAAGGATGAAATTTCTGGATAAATTAAAAGAAGTTGAAAAACTTGCCGCAAAAGAAATAACAGATTCTTCTAATGCGGAAGAATTGGAAAAGGCCAATATTAAGTATCTTGGCAGAAAAGGCCTTGTTACAGATGCGATCAAGGGCATAAAAAGCGTGCCTAAAAAAGATAAACCAGCAGCAGGCATGTTTATAAATAAACTGAAACAGAAAATTACGCTTTTGATCAAAGAGAAAGGAAAAAGCTTTAAGACAAAAGACACAGCGCTTTTTGAAAATAACGACATAACTCTCCCAGGCATAAAAAGAGAACTTGGGCATATTCATCCTTTGGTGAAGACAACGCAGGAAATAATAGAGATTTTCGGGAAGATGGGTTTTAAAGCAGTAGAAAGCCCTGAGATAGAAACAGAATATTATAATTTTGAAGCTCTGAATATACCAAAGAACCATCCTTCAAGAGAAACCTTCCATACGTTTTATATTGAAAACGGGGATCTCTTAAGGAGCCAGACTTCCACGAGCCAGATACGCGTTATGGAAAAAGAAAAGCCTCCGATACAGGTTATACACGCAGGCAAGGTTTACAGGCCTGACGCTGTTGACGCGAGCCATTCTTTTATGTTTTATCAGATAGAGGGGTTCATGGTGGATAAAGGTATCCAGTTTAGCGACTTAAAAGGAGTACTGGGGCGTTTTGCAAAAGAGTATTTTGGAGAAAATGTAAAAATGAGATTCAGACCGCATTTTTTCCCTTTTACAGAGCCGTCAGCTGAAGTTGATATAGCCTGTTTCCTATGCCATGGCAAGGGCTGCAGGGTATGTTCGCATAAAGGCTGGCTTGAAGTGCTTGGCTCAGGCATGATTAACCCCAGGGTTTTTGAATTTGTAAAAATAGACCCGGCGGTTTACACAGGCTTTGCGTTTGGCATGGGCGTTGATAGAATTTGTATGCTGAAATATGGTATAGATGATATTCGTTTGTTGTACGAGAACGATGTTAGATTTTTAAAGCAGTTCTGAAAACAGGAGGTACGTATGCGCAGGATGTTTAATTTTTTCTATGCTTTTTTACTGGCATTGCTTGGTATAGGCGCAACGCTTATGGCAGAAGACATTACGCTTACAACGTATTATCCTGCGCCTTATGGGGCATATGATGAACTTTCTACAACAGGCAAGACTTGTTTAGCTACTACTTCTGGGAATGTAGGCATTGGCACAACAAATCCCACTGAAAAGCTGGATATGGAAGATGGAAATATTGGAGATGTAAATACAATTAAAAGTAAGCCCGGGTCCCAGCCTTTAAGATTACAGGCCATGGGGTCATTACTTCTTTCAGCTGATGCTAACAATGACGATGCCACTTCAAGGATTAATTTCTACATTGATGGAGAGGGAGACGCTTATATGAAGATGACAATTAATGCCACCGGCAACGTCGGCATCGGAACAACCAGCCCGAGCTACAAGCTGGATGTAGCAGGCGATATTAATACTACAGGCGATGTCCGAAGAAGCGGGGTTGCATATGTAAATCCAGACTATGTTTTTGAGCCAGGGTATAAATTAATGAATATTGCAGAGGTTAAGAATTATGTTTTAGCGAACAAACATTTGCCAAATATGCCTTCTTCAGAAGAAATCAAAACAAACGGCGTAAAGATATTCGAACAAAACAGACTTCTTCTTGAAAAATTAGAAGAGGCGTATTTACATATATTCCAGCTGGAAGAAAGAATAGCCAAATTAGAAAGAAGGTAATTATGCGAGTAAGTTTTGATTGGTTAAAAGATTTTATGGAAGTGAAAATGGATGCAGCCAAGGCCCAGGGTTTTCTTACAATGACAGGCCTTGAGATTACAGCTGTTACTGATATAGATGGTGATCATGTAATGGAAATAGAGGTTACGCCTAATAGGCCTGATTGTTTGTCTATATTGGGCATTGCCAGAGAATTGAGCGCAGCGTCAGGAGTTTCCATAAAACTTCCTGATTCAGTTAAAAAGAATTTCATGAAAAAAGGAAGTTCAAAAGGCAGTGTAAAAATAGAAATCCTGGACAAAAACGCATGCCCGCGTTATGTAGGCTGTATTATGAAGAATGTAAAAGTCGGGCCTACTCCTAAATGGCTGGTTCAGAGATTGAACGCAATGGGGGTCAGGTCTGTAAATAATATCGTGGATATAACAAATTACGCGCTTTTCGAATTGGGACAGCCCTTACATGCTTTTGACCTGGATAAACTTGAACAGAAAAGAATCATTGTAAGGCGGGCTAAAAAAGGAGAAAGCATAGTAACAATTGACGGGGTTAATAGGTCCCTGGACCAAAATATACTTGTTATAGCAGACGGGGTAAGGCCTGTTGCGGTTGCAGGAATCATGGGCGGCAAGGATACAGAGATAACAGAGTCTACTAAGAATATTTTGATAGAAAGCGCATGTTTTGATCCCGTAGTTATAAGAAAGGCCTGCAGGCACTTATCCCTTGCATCAGAGTCAAGCTACAGATTTGAAAGAGGTGTTGATCAGGGCATGATATTTGCTTCAAGTGCGAGGGCGCAGGAGCTTGTAAAAGAAATAGCAAGAGGAAGGGTTGTTGGAATGCCTAGCGATGCAGGCGCAAAATTAGAAAAGGAAAAAGAAGTAACCCTGGACCTTAATGAAATACAAAGAATACTTGGGATAAAAGTGGCTGCTGAAGATATAAAAGAAATATTTAAAAGATTACATCTCAACCCTGTTAGAAAGAAAGATATGATAACAGTAACAGTGCCTTCTTACAGGACAGACCTTAACAGGGATATAGACCTGATAGAAGAAGTTGCAAGGCTCTATGGTTATGATAAGGTGCCTTCCAGGCTTCCATTGTTTACGCCTCATAAGACATATCAGCTGGAAAAGAAAACAGCTTCCATTGAGAACGAGATACGAAAGATTTTATGCAGGCTTGGTTTAAATGAGATTATGACATATGCGTTAACCAGCGCAGATGCAGTAGAACGCCTTGGAATAACTGCGGAGAATCTTGTGCGCCTAAGAAATCCAATGAGTTCTCAGCAGGAGATCATGAGGCCCAGCCTTCTGTCAGAGATGCTGGAAACGCTTAACTGGAACCTGAACAGGAAGAACGCTCTTCTTCAGCTTTTTGAGCTGAACAAGGTTTATATTATGAATAAAGCAACAGGCCAGGCTGAAGAAACAATGCGCCTCTGTATAGGTATGTGCGGGAACAAGCCAGGCAACTGGAAAGAAAAACCAAGGGATATGGATTTCTTTGATTTAAAAGGCGTCATAGAAATACTATTAGATTCTGTGGGGGTGCGGGATTACAGGATAGAAAAAACACAGCACCCTTCATTAAAGGAAAGCATGTCTGTGAATATTGTTGTAAACAATAAGCCCTGCGGCGTATTTGGAGAGGTCAAAGAAGATGTGGCAAGAAAATTTGACATAAAAAGAAAGGCTTATGTCGCTGAAATGCCAATAGATGATTTATTAAGCCTGGCAAACCTTAAAAAAACATTCACAGCCCTTCCGAAATATCCATCTGTTAAAAGGGACATAGCGATTCTTGTAGATGACGCGATAAACGCCTCAAACATATACAGCGTTATAAAAGAAGAGGCAAGGGGGCTTGTAAGGAGCGTGGATGTTTTTGACCTTTACAAAGGCCAGCAGATACAGGAAGGCAAGAAGAGCCTTGCCTATACAATAGAATACCGCTCGGACGAAAGAACGCTTAATGACAAAGAGGTAAACGAGCTCCATAAGAAGGTGCAGGACGCCCTGATGAAGAGGTTAAGCGCCCAAATAAGATAAACCCTAATCGTTAATTCACAAAACAAGTCATACTCGTTTTGTGAATTAACGAATTGGACATGTGCACCCATGTAAACTTGCATTATTTATTTAGGTGTGTTATACTTAAATTGTCCCTGCGGTGTACGTGGTGAAATGGGAGTTTTTGAGCCAACACCAAATACTAGGGAGCCTGACTTCAGGTGCGGCTGTAGACCCTGGCAATATTACAGGGGAACAATAAACATCTGAGAGGGCGCCCACGTGCTTAATAGGTTCATTAAGCATCCTTTCACACGGCATATGTGGGGATTTTTTTTGGACACCCCGCAGGTGACCGCAGGTCTCCTGCGGGGTGGGGGTGGTTATCTTGCCTGATTTATTCGAATCCAATAAAAATATTACAGAGAAGAAATATCCTTTGGCTGTCAGGATGAGGCCAAGGAATTTCAAAGAGTTTATCGGCCAGGAACATATCCTGGGCGAAGGAAAACTTTTAAAGAGGGCAATAGACGCTGACAGGATTACCTCGCTTATCCTTTACGGCCCGCCAGGCACAGGCAAAACCACACTCGCTTCTCTAATAGCAAATGTCACAAAATCATATTTTCAGGAAATAAACGCTGTTCTGTCCAATGTGCAGGAATTAAAGGATTCTATAAAAGCCGCCAAGGAGCGGGAAAGGGCCAGCAACAAGAAAACAATACTTTTTATAGACGAGATACACAGGTTTAATAAATCCCAGCAGGATGTCCTGATGCCTGATGTTGAGAAAGGCAATCCTGTTCTGATAGGCGCCACTGCCCATAATCCGTTTTTTTCTCTTGTTTCTCCTCTCATCTCACGCTCCATGGTCTTTGAGTTAAAGAAATTATCAAGAGAAAATATAGCCCAGATTTTAAAAAATAGCTTAAAAGACAAAGAACGCGGGTTTGGCAATATGCAGGTTAATATAGATGAAAAAGCCCTCGAGTTTTTAGGGGAATCCTGCGATGGCGATGCAAGGGTTGCTCTTAATGCGCTTGAAGTGGGGGTACTCACAACAAAGCCTGCCAAGGACGGGACAATAAATTTTACACTTAAGCTTGCAGAAGAATCTATACAAAAGAAAGCTATTGGTTATGACAGGGACGAAGACGCTCATTATGACACTATTTCAGCATTTATAAAAAGCATGCGTGGTTCAGACCCTGATGCGGCGTTATACTGGCTTGCGAAGATGCTTTACGCGGGAGAAGACCCCAGATTTATCGGCCGCAGGATTGTGATATGCGCCAGCGAAGATGTTGGCAATGCTGATCCGCAGGCGCTTGTAGTCGCAAACGCAGCGTTTCAGATATCAGAATTTGTGGGTATGCCTGAATGCAGGATTCCTCTTGCCCAGGCAGTCTGCTATATTGCGTGCGCGCCTAAAAGCAATGCCTGCTACCTTGGAATTGATAAGGCAATGAAAGATATAGAGGAGTCGCGAACCATGGAGGTTCCGAAACATCTCAAGGATGCAAGTTATTCAGGCGCAAAAAAATTAGGTCATGGAGAGGGCTATAAATATAGCCATGACTATAAAAATCATTACGTAGAGCAGGAATATATCCCTGAAAAAAGAATCTACTATGAGCCAACCGATATCGGCTACGAGAAAAAAATAAAAGAATACCTGGATAAACTACGCAAAATACCGCGTTAATTCACAAAACAAGTCATACTCGTTTTGTGAATTAACGGGAGAGGTTGATGTGAAGAAAAAGGCAGTTGCATTACTTTCAGGGGGGTTGGACAGCACGCTTGCTATAAAGCTAATGCTTGAACAGGGCGTAGAAGTGCACGCCTTGAATTTTCTTACAATATTCTGTAACTGCACTTCCAAGGGCTGCAGGCACCAGGCAACGAAAGTAGCAGAGGAATTTAAAATTCCTATCAAAGTCATGAATATAACAGAAGAATATATGGAGGTAGTTAAAAATCCGAAACATCCAAGAGGCAGAAATATGAATCCATGCATTGACTGCAGGATATTTACTTTTAAGAAGGCAAAAGAATTTATGCGCGAGATAGACGCTTCTTTCATAATAACAGGAGAGGTGTTGGGCCAGAGGCCTATGTCTCAAAGAAGGCAGTCTATAATGACAATAGAAAAAGAAACAGGTCTTAATGGCCTTATTTTAAGGCCGCTTTCCGCTAAATTTTTTGAACCTACGATACCTGAAGTAGAAGGCGCAGTAGATAGAAATAAACTTCTGGATATTCAGGGCAGAAGGCGCGATAAGCAAATGGCTCTGGCAAAAGAATTCGATATAAATGATTATCCATGTCCTGCTGGCGGATGCCTTTTGACAGACACATGTTTTTCAGCCAGAATAAAAGATCTTTTTAAATATGTGCCCGAATACGATATCAGCGACCTGCATCTTTTAAAGATAGGGAGGCATTTCAGGGTCTCTGATAATCTGAAATTGATCATCGGCAGGGATGAAAAAGAAAATCAAAGACTTTTATCTTTCTCAAAACAAGGCGATTATGTTTTTGATATTTTAGATATACCCAGCGCTATTGGCCTTGCCAGGAGCAGCGAAACGAATACCTTACCTGTCATTGCGAAGCACGAAGTGCCGAAGCAATCTCGAGACATTGAACTAATCGCGTCAATATTAGCCAGATACTCAGACGAAGATGGGAAGCCTTTGACTGTATCGTATAAAATACTGCCCAGCCAGGAATGGCAAAATATTTCAGCCAGCCCAGCATCAGAAGAATCACTAAAAAACTTTCGAATAATTTAGAACAATTAAGATTCCGCAAAAACCTTTGCGGAATCAAGCAAAAATAAGCGCCAATTGGCATTTTTGCTTGACATTTGATAATTATGTGGTATACTAATTATATACTTTATAAAAGACTTTCTCTTACTCGGGCATTGCCTCTTACAGGCCTCTCTCCCATGGCGAGGACAAGATTTTAAGAGACATGCCCGGGTTTTTTTAATGAGCATGTCACTTATGGAGCGAGTGAAACGAGCGAACATAAGTGACTGTGCGAATTAATCCCGAGCAACCCTATTTTTTCATCAAGTTGCGAGGGGTAAGATACAAATGATCCCAGCTAAAACTAAAATCTCATCCAAAATAATCTCTCTAATATTGGCCCAGATATTTTTGGCTGCCAGCTTAACCTATCCAGAAACTCACATAGGCCGGATAAGGCATATACCAGATATATATACACAAAGTAACTTAAGGCCTGCAATGATTATTACAGCTTTAGGCGATTTTGCTCCAAGGGACTTGAGGTTACCGAATAGAAGTTCTAGAAGAGGGTTATAGTTTTTCTAACCTGGTCAAAATCTCCAGGTTGCTTTTTATGCCAAATTTCAAAAAGACATTTAATTTTAAAATTATATTGCTGATCATGGCCAGTGTATTTTTCTTGAACAGTATGGCATATGGTATTGGTGCATCTCTGAGAAGCCAGCTTAGAGCGCCTATAGGCAAGGGAATAGAAAGGGCAGGGGCCTTGTTGCCTGATGATGGCGCATCACAACTTGCATTTGCAAAGCGTCTGATGGTAGAAGCCATGAAATTATTATTGGCAGATGACATATCTTCATTGTATGAGGCAAGGAGCAATGTATGGAGGGCGATTACGATTTACAGAACAGTAAGTGCAAAGTCTGGGTCTAACAGCCAGCCGTATGCAGTAAGCATTAAAAGCCTGCCTGCAGCAAATTCTGTATTGGAACAGATTGATAGAAAGATAGCCAATACTAATCTGGCACGCTTATTGAGAACAAAGGATACAAAGGAAGCAATAAGTCTAGCGGCCAACTTAATGGATGGGAGTGAAGAGGGGAATGCGATTTTGCTACTTCTTAGCGCATTTATAAAAGGAGATGCTTCTCACAAGGTAATAAACTTAAATCTACCCACACAACATTCTGAAGATATAACCCAGGATATAATCCTCAGATTACCGCGTATAGCAGAACTGTTTAAAGGCAAAGCTACATTTAAAACCTATCTTTATAGAGTCATTAGAAACCGCTGTCTAAATACCCGCAGAGACATTGACAGGGAAGAAAGAAGAAACAGGAGGCTGTTTGCAGATAATGGAGCCTATGGAAATAATGGATTCGCAGACCGTAATCATACGCCTGCAGCGCTAATTTCTATGTTAACTCAAGAACAAATGGACCGTCTTGAACGCGCTATTGCGCGGGATAATAATTCTATAAGAAAAAAAGCTCTTACAGAATGGTTAAACCTCTTTAAGCAAGATGGAAAGGAGTACGGATCTTATCTTAAAATAGAGCAACAGTTTGGCCTTAAGCCAAATACAATGAAGAAATGGGTCCACCGTCTAAAAATAGAGGCAAGGCTGATTAAAAGCCAGAAGCCGCAGCTGGCAGCTAATGTCCAGCGGACCCCGGATGGATTGAATAAGCATTTTAAGATTCTTGCCAATGTAGATTTAGAGGGGATTATCAAGAGAGATTTTAAAAAAGACCCGAATAAAGAGGGCATATGGGTTATGTTCGGGGACATGTCTGCAATAAGGCTTTTAAATACTGTGTATTCTCCGGAGATAATCGACATATTAATACCCATGGCAATAAGGGTTGTAGAAAGAGCTTTGGGTAAATATGGCGGAAAAGCTAGCAGGATAGGGATAAAAGGGGATGAGATATGGGTGCTTTTGCCTTCTAAATATTCTAAGGAGCAAGTGGATAATATAAGAAGAGAGGTCCAGGAAAGAGTCGCTAAGTCTATCACAGGTATGTACTGGGGATGCAAGGTAATGTTATTGCAGAACGGGAAAACAGTTGATCCAGTTTCTCTCGAATATGATGCAAAGGACCTTTTTAACCAGATTCAAGGCATATCATATGCTGTTTTAGGCAAAGAGGATTTGGTGCCTGGGTTTTATAAAGCGATGGATGGAATTTTTATGTATTTTAAAGGCCCTGATAAATTATTGTTAGCTGACCCTGAATCATACAAAGAAAATTTACACAGCCTCATGGATGAAAATATAAAGAAATTAAATAGACGCCTAAAAGATAGAGACGTGACAGTAGTTATTGATAAGGGCATAGAGCCATTCGGATTATTAAGCCCGATGGTATTCTTCGGGGCTACGCAAAAAGGCGAGGATGTAAAGGCATCTATGGAGCGGGCTGAGAGGATTCTGAATGTAGAAAAGGGACATGGAGAGGAGGGCGGCACAGATTCTATGCTTGACCCAGAGCATAAGAAATATGTGGATTTAGAAGAAAGGACATTAAATCCGCTCACTGAAGAAGAGCAAGGCGATACAATAGGCATAATGGCAGGCAATGAAGAGGTTTCAGGCGTTAAGGTTACAGCCAACATGCTTGACCGGACATACACAGCAATTGGGGAAAGGCATCTCAGGGCGCTCGCAGAGCCATGGCTGGAACCTGGGCTTGCCCAGGCCATGGTCAGGCATACTAATCAGTCGGCAGTTGTAGGATTATTGGATATAAGGTATATACTGAAAGGCAGGCTTCTTACAGCCCTTGAAAAAAAGTTCCCAACCAGAGAAGATAAGATTACGAAACTGCGCGGCCAGGTTGATGATATATTTGGCCTTACAGTGGCGTTTAAATATTTTAATGATGGCCTTACAGGGGAAATTGTCCAGGAACTTGGCTTACCAAGCGAAGGCCATACCATGGGAAACAAGGTTCTAAAAGCAGAAGCAAAGGCCATTCTTAAAGAAGTAATCGCTAAGCTTGAGCGGCAAAACATACTTTTATTCAGGGGACCGCCTGACAACTGGTGGTTTTTGTTTCTTGGGCCATTAGCGCAGGATTTTGACCAGAGTCCAGAAAAGATAGAGCGTTTTGTTGACGATATTGCAAAGGCTGTAAATGGCGCTCTGGCAGGCCTCGGCCTGGAGGATGTAGAAGTAAAATTACGGATGAATCTGGTGTCGTCAACAGCTTATGGCAAGGGAGTAGCCTCTATTATTAGTACTGCAAAGGATCTGGCGAAATGTAGAGATTCAAATAGTTTTTCTAACCCTGATAAAGACAAGGCAACTACAAAAAGCGGTAATGTGGTCAAGATATATAACCCTCAAAAGCGTCCTGCATTTCTTGAGGAATTGTCCCTGATTACAGAACAGAGAAGAAAACAAGGCATCGGCTTTTTGACAGATAAAAGAATAGACATAATAAACAGGCGGGGGAAAACAGGGCCATTATCGGCAAATGACATAGATACTATGAGAGTTATGCATATAAGCGGCTGGTTAAAAGGAGAGGATTTAGATATACATAAAAGGCTAGCCTATAATGCAACATTAACGGGGAACCCAAAAGATTTTCCAAAAGAATTGCCTAATTCAGGGCATCTGCGCATATCTATTAATGGAAATGCGCCCATTGGGGACAATGAAGATATGGCAAACGAAATTACAGAAAGGTTTGAAAGGATATTCAATAAGCCGGAATTGTATTATATAAAAGATTTGGCTTTTAAATTATCTTTTATCGGCCAGGAAATGCTTGCGAATGCTATTAGGCACGGCAGGGGGGTTATTGATATTTACTACTCTTTCACTAAAGAAATGGCAGAATTGAAAGTTATAAACGCGCCGCAGGAAGATTTTGATCCTGAAAACCTTCCTGACCCTCTAAAAGAAGAAAACCTTTTAAAAACCAGCGGCAGAGGCATCTTTATTATCAAGGACTTTTTAGAAGGTTATAAATCAGCAAGTTTTAAAATGGAATTTGTGAATGATAAAGTAGTGGCTACTTTAAAGGTTCCTCTGGATTCTTCTGCTACATTGGCCAGTAATCATGAAGCCAAGCCAATAGAGGTTTTGGAAAACGGCGCTATTCGTTCCGCATTGTAAAGTTAGGTTTATTTATGGAGATAGAGCAGTTTTAACCGGCCCCCTAAAATTTCGTAATCCCTATCTTTTGTTACAAAGGTCAGATTTTTATCAAGGCTTAATGCGGCAATATAGCTATCAACCGTGCTTAGAAGTAGCTATCCCATATCTTTTATATTTTTGTTGTTCTAAAAGCCTTTCTTGTCGCCGTAGTTTTATAAGGTCTTGGGTAGATACTCCTTTTAAAATGCCTCTTGAATTGCGTATAAGGTTCTTTTTGGCCTTAATAGAAAGTGTCCGTGTCATTTTATTATCCCTCTACATAAAGCATACAATACGATTCCAATCTTTTCAATAACAAAAACCCAAATATTTTCTTGCCATCATAAGCCATTCCATATATAATTAATTCCTTAGCCAATTTAGCCCCCGCTGCTTCGCTTTGCGAAGCAAAGCGACGGGGGCTAAATTCAAAGGCTATCATACATTTATGAAAAACATAGCTACTATTATACTTGCCGCTGGCGAAGGCACAAGGATGAAATCCTCTCTGCCAAAGGTGCTTCACAGTATCTGCGGCAAGCCAATGGCGCAGTACTTGATTGATAATGTCAATTCCATAGGCATGGAAAAGATATGGATCATTATAGGCCACAGGGCAGACCTTGTTAAAGAAAGGCTTGGGCCAGGGATTAAGTGCATAATACAGGACGAACTTTTAGGCACAGGAGACGCTGTTTCAAGGGCCAGAAGCGCCATAATAAAAGACAATAAAATAGAAAATATCCTGATATTATACGGGGATACGCCGCTTTTAAGCCAGGATATAATACAGAAGCT
>CAKKRB010000028.1 GCA_919902485.1 Omnitrophica bacterium GWA2_41_15
CTTGAGATAAGCCAGTCCCTTAATTTATAATGCACTTCTCTTTTGCCAATGCCTTGAGCTTCCATGTAGCCGGCAATTTTTTCTACTGCCTCCTCGCTTGGAAGGCCGCTAAATTTTCCTGAATTCACCATTACGCCTTCTTCAATATACGCCTCTTTTATTTCTCCTGCGTCAAGGTGTTCTTTTGGATTATCAATCACAACCTCTATGTCCAAGCCGTATTTTTTCGCAAACTCAAAGTCCCTCTGGTCATGAGCAGGCACTGCCATTACAGCGCCTGTTCCATATTCTGTCACAACATAGTTTCCTATCCACAAAGGCACAGCCCTACCGTTTACAGGATTAATAACACACCTGCCTGTAAAAACACCCCTCTTATCTATCTCAGCTCCGACTCTATCAGCTGCGTTTTCTTTTCTGGTCTGGTATATAAATTTTTCTATTTCTTTTTTATTCGGGGCGCTCTTTATTAACTCTTGAATAGCAGGATGTTCATTGCTCATCACCATATACGTGACGCCGTAGATAGTGTCCGCCCTTGTGGTAAAACACCTGAGAATAACATCTGAATCCTTGACCTTAAAATCTATTTCAACTCCTTGGCTGTGGCCAATCCAGTTTTTCTGCATCAATTTTACGCGTTCCGGCCAATCTTTCAGCAATTCCAAGTCGTCAAGAAGCCTCTGGCTGTATTCTGTGATTTTGAAAAACCACTGCTCCAGGTCGCGCAATGTAACCTGCGAAGAACACCTTTCACATTCTCCGTCTATAACCTGTTCATTCGCAAGTACTGTCTGGCATGAAGGGCACCAGTTCACAGAGGCTTTTTTCTTATAGGCAAGGCCTTTTTTATAAAGCTGTAAAAATATCCACTGCGTCCATTTATAATATTCAGGAAGGCATGAAACAACTTCCCTGTCCCAGTCATAGCCAGCGCCCCACGAATTAAACTGCCTTCTCATTGTTTTTATATTGTTAAGCGTGGAAATTTCAGGATGGATGCTATTTTTTATTGCAGCGTTTTCCGCGGGAAGGCCGAATGCGTCAAAACCCATGGGCGACAATACATTGTATCCCCTTATAATTTTGTACCGGGTAACTGCGTCGCCTAATATATAATTCCTTCCGTGGCCAACATGAAGCGCTGCGGAAGGATATGGAAACATCATGAGGCAGTAATACTTATCCTTGGGGGAATCCGGGTCCATCTTAAACAGGCCTGCCTCATCCCACTTCTTCTGCCACTTCTTCTCAATATCTTTAAATGGATAAAATTCCTGGGACATAAAGCCTTTTGCCCCGCACCAGTCGCTAAGATATATATTTATGCTATATATTTCGCTCCGGTGCAGGGCATGAACCATTAGCTTGATGACCTGCCATGAACCCTCGCCAAGACTGTATTTCTTACTCATTCTTAGCGAGTGGTTCATGGTGGAGCAGACGGGATTCGAACCCGTGATCTCCACAATGCCATTGTGGCGCGATACCAACTTCGCTACTGCCCCCCTCTGTATACTATGTATTAGAAACAGATTATAACATAAAATATACAAATTAGTCTACTTGCTTCTTACTATAGCATGTATTATTTGAATAGATAGGTTACACTTTACCAGTAAAGAGGCCTGCTCGCCCTGCGCAGGCTGGGGTCTGAGGCACATTTGAAAGGTTTTGGTGCATTTGGTTCTTGAATATCAGGTGCGCAAGGATTTACAGCGAAGTTTTTTATGCCGTCAAGACTACCTTCGGCATAAAAAACGAGCCGTAAACCGTAGTGCGCCCCAAAAGCATCTCTGTGCCGAATGGTCCCAGCCTGCGCAAGGCAAAGGCAATTAGTGTAACCTGACATTGAAAACATTACAATTTAAATCTCTGACACTATACCCATTTTAACATATATAGGCTGAAGTATTTTTCTCAAAGAAGGAATTTTAAATACAAATACAGCCGAAGCTATTATGCAGCAGGATCCGCTCATTATCAATGTATTGCTAGCGCCCCATCTTACTGCCATAGCCCCTGCCAAAAGGCTCCCCAAAGGCGCCATGCCCATGAATGCCATTGTATAAAAACTCATTACCCTCCCCCTTTTATCATCGTCCA
>CAKKRB010000029.1 GCA_919902485.1 Omnitrophica bacterium GWA2_41_15
TCTACCATGCACATGTCCATGCAGACCCTGCCTGCTATGGGACAGCGGGCGCCCCTTATTAAAACATGGGCCTTGTTCGAAAAATACCTTGAATAACCATCTCCGTAACCCACAGGTATCGTAGCAATCTTTGTAGGCTTTTTAGTTACATAGGTCATGCCATAGCTTATACTGCGGCCTTTAGGCACTGATTTTACATAAGTGATTTTTGTCTTCAAGGTAAGCGCAGGCTTTAAAAGTATATTTTTCATAAGGCTTTGTTTAGGGTATATCCCGTACATCATAAGACCCGGCCTTACCATGTTCATATGGCTGTCCTTGAAATCTACAAGTGCCATGCTGTTTGCAGTATGCTTTACAGGTATATATATATCATTGGCCCAAAGATTCTCTATAAGGCGCTTAAAATTCTTTATCTGGTTATGCGTAAAAATCTTGTCAGCCTCTGCGTCAGGAAAATGCGTGAATATACCGTCTATGATAATATTCTTTAATGATGCGATCTTTTTTATGAATTCTACCGCCTCTTCGTGCCAGAACCCGATGCGGCCCATGCCTGTATCTATTTTAACATGCACTTTTATCTTTTTATTTTTAGCCGTGGCAAGCTTTGAAAGTTTTCTAGGAATTCCCAGGTCAGAAACAGTCTGGATAACATTGAATTTCAGGACGCCTTCTGCCTCCTGGGGCAATATAGCGCCTATTACAAGTATGGGTTTTTTTATGCCTATCTCGCGCAATACCCTTGCCTCATCAAGAGACGCAACCCCGAAATAATCCACATAATCCACTATTGCCTTTGACACTTCTTTTATGCCATGGCCGTAAGCATCAGCTTTTACAACGCCGAGTATCCTGGTGTCGCCTTTCACAATATGGCTGACTATCTCAAGATTATGGCGTATGGCATCCAGATCTATTTCAGCTAACGTAGGTCTGTAAAACTTCATGGCTTCCTTACCTGGCAGTCTTCGGGATACATATACAAAGGCGTAAGCTTAGCCAGATTTGTCTTTTTAGTTCTTTTAATTCTTGAAAAACCAAGCTTTATCAGATTCCCCGCTCTTGGATACCAATATTTTTCTTCCATGAAAACTGCTTTTCGATTCATATCGGATATTTTATCTCTATACAGGCTTACCCCATCGCCTAAAAATACAGACTGGCCTTTTACTTTTTTCATAAGTTTATCTATGGGTAATAATAAATACCCGGATATCCTGATAATTTGATTTCCCTTTTTTCTATAAATAGCGGCATATACCTGGCCTCTTTTTGCGTCTATTACAGGAATAATCTCATTGCCGCTGGCACTAGCCGCATTGCAGGCAATAGCGTCTATGCTCGCCACTCCGATACATGGTTTTCCCAGAGCTATTCCAAAACCTTTTACCGTACTTACGCCTATTCTAAGCCCTGTAAAAGAACCTGGCCCGATACCTATCACGAAGCCGTCTATCTTTTTTATGGATAGCCTGGATTTTTTTATCAGCTCTTTTATTTTTGGCACAAGCTGGCTGGAATGCTGCCTGTCAAGTAAATATGATTCTTCTTTGATTATATTTTTGTCTTCGCTTACAGCTATGCTTAAAAATTTTGAGCTTGTATCAATCCCTAAAATCTTCAATTATTACCTCTCTTTTATCCCAGGACATTGCCTTGAATTTCACCAGTATATGTTTCTCAGGCAGCAGGTTCTTTATCTTTTCAGCCCATTCTATTACTGTAATGCCATGCCCGTAAATATATTCTTCTACAGCCAGATTTTCTATTTCCTGCAGTCCATCCAGCCTGTATAAATCAAGATGATAAAGCGGAATTCTCCCTTTATATTCCTTTATCAGAACAAACGTTGGGCTGTTTATGCGTTTTGAATCCTTGACTCCGAGACCTCTGCCAATGCCTTTTGTAAAAGTGGTTTTTCCGCTTCCAAGATTCCCTGAAAGCGCCACTGTATCCCCTGGCTTTAGAGTTTTTGCCAGCCTTTCTCCGACCAAAATTGTCTCTTCCGCACTATTCGTTATCATATCCATTGCATCCAAAAACCCGTTAATTCACAAAACGAGTATGACTCGTTTTGTGAATTAACTAGAAGTGGGTAAATCCTGTGGGTTTAATTTTTTCCTGTTTTCCGTTTTTTCTCACAAGACAAAAGCCTTTTGGCTTGTTTAATATCCTGCCTATTTTAGAAAGCCTTGTTTTAAACGGCCATATCCTTGCCAATCTGCCTGCATCTTTCTCAGATAGAGTAAAAATAAGCTCAAAATCTTCTCCCTCCTTTATTGCAGAATTAAAATCAGCCGCGCTTTTTGAAACAGGCATTGCTCTTTCATATATAACAGCCCCTGCATTGCTGGCTTCCAATATATGCCCCAGATCAGCCAGAAGTCCGTCAGATATGTCTATCATTGAATTTATTTTAAAATTTTTCACTAAAAACCTTGCCTCTTCCAGCCTGGGTGTAAAATTCAGGTGTTTGCCTTTTATCGAGCCTCCTATATGGCCCGTGACAAATATCGCGTCGTATTTCTTTGCGCCGCTTCTTAAAACTAAATTTTCTTTTTCCACTTCTCCGATAAGAGCAATATTTATGACTATGTTTTCAGAACTCACAGTATCCCCGCCCACCAGGTCTACTTTAAATTTATCAGCTGTTTTTCTTATGCCTTTATACAGATTATCTGCATATTTTATATCGAGAGATCCAGGCATGCCGATTGAGATAACTGCAAACTTAGGCGCCCCTCCCATTGCCGCTATATCACTTACATTGCAGGATATGGATTTTTTCCCTACCAGTTCAGCCTTTGCGGTTTTATCAAAATGTTTTCCCTGTATCAGCATGTCAGTCGTAAAAAGCAGGTATTTATCCTTTGTATATTTAATAACAGCCGCATCATCGCCTGCGCCTTTCACTATGCGGTTAGACAATTTGATATGCCTGGTAACCCTGTCTATGAACCTAGATTCTCCCAAATCCTTTAATATCATATTTTCACCACCCTCACCTCGTAGGTGAGGTTTTGGTTCGACTTTGCTCACCATCCCTCGAATCATCCCGAGCTTGTCGAGGGAAAACCTCACCTACGAGGTGAATGCCCTTTTCAGTAATTATAGCCGTTATAAGCTTTGCAGGAGTTACATCAAACGCAGGGTTATAGACCTTTGCCTTTAGCGGGGCAGTTTGTTTTGAACCTGTATAAATAATTTCATCCCTGTTTCTTTCTTCAATAGGAATGTCTCTGCCGGACTTTATGTTTTTATCTATTGTGGAACTCGGTGCTGCTACATAAAAAGGAATGCCGTGGTATTTTGCAAGGACTGCAAGGCCGTACGTACCAATCTTGTTTGCAGCATCCCAGTTTCTGGTTATCCTGTCAGCGCCTATTATAATCTTCGTAACTCCTTTATTTTTTATGGTGCTGGCCGCCATATTATCGCATATTAGAGTGGCGTCTACGCCGCTTTGCATAAGTTCCCACATGGTAAGGCGCGAACCTTGCATAAGAGGCCTTGTCTCATCAGCATACACCTTGAATATTTTACCCTGCTTCTTGGCTTCATAAAGTATTGAAAGGGCTGTGCCCTGTCCGGCTGTAGCCAGAATACCTGCGTTGCAATGTGTCAATACCACATCTCCATTTTTTATCAGCCTGGCGCCGTTTCTTCCTATGGCTATACACATCTTCTTATCTTCTTTCAAAATATCCAGCGCCTCTTTTAAAATATATTTTTTAATCCTTGTTATTGCGAGGTCACCCTTGCAATGACATAGAAACGCTTTTTCCATCCTATCTAATGCCCAGAATAAATTTACTGCTGTAGGCCTTGTTGCCCGCATTTTCTTAGACGCTCTGCCTAAATCCTTTTTCAGGCCGCCATGTGTTTTTTCTTTTGAATTAATTGCAGCTAGAGCATAACCCAGGCCTACTGCTACTCCTATCAAAGGCGCGCCCCGCACCCTGAGTTTTTTTATTGCCTCGCACAGGGTATCAATATCCCCGCACTTTACATGTTTTAATCTCACAGGTAATTCTGTCTGGTCAATAAAAACTATTCTGTTATTTTCCCATTTAATCGGCTCTATCATAAACCAAAAACCTTTGCCAGAAAATTACGCCTTAATTCAACTGCCCTGTACGGACAAACCTCATGGCAGCACATGCATCTGATGCATTTTTTCAAGTCTATTATGGATTTTTTTGGATCTATTGTAATAGCTGACACAGGACATGTTTCTGCGCATATTCTGCATTTTTTACAAACCTTTTCGTGTATACGAGGCCAGAATTTTATAAACTTTGCCACGAATTTAGCAGAAGGCCCCAAAAACGTTATTAATCCGGGTTTTCCGGGAACCTCAAAATCTTTTATCAAATTATCGCTTATCTTTTCTCCTGATATTTCAATATTTTCCAGGTCTGCTTCTCCGAGTTTTCTATTAAAGGCTTCCCTGGTAGTAAGAATGTCCAGCGGCCTTATCCCTATCAACTCTGCAAAAACTGAATCAACAGCCACGCTGTCCTCGCCTGCTATCAAAAGGCCTGTATCCCTTAATCTGCCTGAAGCAGGGCCTGCCTGATCCATGCTCACTATGCCGTCCATTAAAACAAGATTCGGCTTTACTGCTTCAAATGTATCTATCAGGACTTTTGTGAATTCCTCAGGGCTTGGAAATTTTTTATGAAGCTCGGTCTTATGAAGGCCTGCTGCAGCTCCATACATATTTTTAACAGCTCCTGTCAGGCGCATCAGGCTATGCGTTTTCATTTTTGGCAAATTTATAATTTTATCGCATTCAAATACATAAGAGGCTATCGGGATACCATTTACCACCTTTATATCTTTTACCTCTTTTAATTCCACTCCTTCTTCCTTTGCGAAAGATAAAAGACCTGAGCCTTCGTATGCTTTAGCCGGGCTGATTGAACCGCCAGGGTTATCCCCTACACAAGGCACAGCGCCGCAATCCTTTACCAGCCTCACGACTGACCTGATAACTTCCAGATGCGTGCACACCCCGTCTTCAGCAGGCCTGGCTGAAAGCATATTGGGCTTTATAAGCACCTTCTCGCCTCTTTTTATAAAGCGCTCCATGCCGCCCAAAAGCCCAAAAGCCTCCTTTACAGCCCTGCCAACCTTTTCCCTTTCATAACTTCTGCATTTTACAATCGCGACTTTAGTTTTCATCTCTCGTTATTTCACAAAACGAGTATGACTCGTTTGTGAATTAGTAGGTTATTTAAGTAACTCCTTTATAAAAAATACAAGACATACAATAATCGAATTATGCAATATGTGAACAGACATAGACGCTACAAGAGATCCTGTTGTTTCGTACAGAAACGCCATTAAAATACCAAGTATCAGTATCGGAAGAAAACCAACGATATTAGTATGCAATATGCTGAATAAAGCTCCGCTTAATAATGCACCGGATAATATCCCGAAACGTTTCTTCACAGCGTTGTACAGAAACCCTCTGAAAAATATCTCCTCTATAACAGGCCCGAGGACAGAGACAAATACCGCAAGAAATAAAATCACGCTGCTTCTCTTTTCTTCAAAAAACATGTCAAACACAGGCTGGGAAGGCGGTTTATACCCTAATACATTCAGTATCAGCATAGATAAGATCAGGGCTGTAATTAAAACAGGGAGCATGAATATATATGCGGTAATCCCTGAAAAAACATTCTTGTAAAAATCAAAAATGCCCAGCCCCAGGCTGGAAAGTTTTTCTTTATATTTCACCAGCGCAAAATACAATATCGCCGCGCCTGCTGTTATATCGATAAAAAATGTCCCCAGTATCATCCGCAGGTTAAGGTCCGCATTAAAATGCGCCAGGGCGCTGATCGCGCTTAACATATATCCTGCAAATACTACGATAACACCTATCCTTACTATATCTGAAATCCCCCACAATACAGGCTTTCCTGCGGGAATGCCTTTAGGGATTATCTCTTTCTTTCCTAAAAGAAAAATAAGATTCATTACAATTCCCGCCATCAGTATGAAAAATCCAAACATAAAGCTATATTTAAAAAATACGGATTTCAAGCTCCTGGATTCAAAAAACAGTCTTACCTTATTTTCTGTAATTCCCATATTTTTAAATGTCTGGGCTGAAATACTTTTCCTGCTGGCCGGTTCCTGGCTTTTTTTATGCGGATGGCCTATGAGAAGAAGATTTACCGCTATTACAAAAAGGGCCATCCAGATATATATGCGCTCGCGCCTTATAAAATCTAACATACTCATAGCCTGAATAATTTTTTAGCGTTTACTGTTGTTATATTACTTACTTCTTCAAAACTTATCCCCTTTATCTTAGCGATTTCTTCCGCAGCGTATTTAACATACATAGGCTCATTGCGTCTTCCTCTGAAATCCTGAGGCGCCAGAAACGGCGAGTCTGTTTCAATAAGGAGACTATCCATTGGAACCAGCTTTGCAATCTCTCTGAGCTTCTCGGCATTCTTATATGTGATATTACAGGTAAACGAAATAAAAAATCCCATGTCCAGGCACTTTTTAAGGAACATTTTATCTCCTGAAAAACAATGCATTACCCCGGACGCAGAACTGCCCATGACATTGCTTAAAATATCCATCATATCCTGATGCGACTCGCGATTGTGTATTATCAAAGGAAGGTTTTTTTCTTTCGCTTTCTGAAGAAGCTCCTCGAACAGCTTCTTTTGATTCTCTTTTGATGAAATATTCCTGTAATAATCAAGGCCTATCTCGCCTACAGCCACAACCTTCGGCTTATCAACCCTGAGCGTAATAGTCGAACCCTTCGACAAATGCTCAGGGTTCGATCCTGAGTGTAATCGAAGGATCGAAGGGTTGAGAAATTCCGCAAACAGCTTTATATCGGTTTCTGTGACCCTGTCAGCTTCATGCGGATGTATGCCTGCCGCCGCATAGATAAAATCATTCTCCGCGGCAAGCTCTATTGACCTTGCTGTGCCTTCCATGCTGGAGCCGACATTTATAATAACGCCTACGCCGCTATCCCTGGAACGTTTTAAAACAGCATTCCTATCATCCTCAAAATCTTTAAAGTCCAGATGACAATGCGTATCTATCAGCATAGAGGAGACATTTTCCTGAGTCTTTCAACTATAGGAGGAATTTCTGACAGGCAATAATCCACATCCTCTTCTGTATTTTCATAACCAAAAGAAAATCTTACAGAACTCTGCGCCAGGTCAGGCGGGACACCCATTGCGTTAAGGACATGCGACGGCTCAAGAGAACCTGAAGTGCAGGCAGAACCAGTAGAGGCATATATGCCTTTCATATCAAAATTCAATACCATGGATTCGCCTTCTACATATTTAAAACTGATATTGAGGGTATTCGAAACCCGGTTTTCAGGATGGCCGTTCAGGTATATTTCCTTCATATTCTTGTTCAGCCCATCCCACATCTTTTTTGTAAGATTCTTAAAAAGAGCCTCGTTCTTTTTCATATCCCTCCGGGCTATTTCAACAGCTTTCGCAAAGCCAACAATGCCTGGCACGTTTTCTGTCCCAGCCCTCTTGCTTCTCTCGTGATGGCCGCCGTGCTGAAAGGCAGCGATCTTCACTCCTTTTCTGAGGTATAACGCGCCTATGCCTTTGGGGCCGTAAATCTTATGCCCTGAAAAAGAACACATGTCTATCCCTAATTCTTCAACATCTACAGGCAGCTTGCCGAGCGCCTGGACAGCATCTGTATGGAAATATATTTTATTCGCGGCCGCTATTTTTGAAATCTCTTTTACAGGCTGTATTGTGCCTGTCTCATTATTTGCAAACATGATGGATATAAGAATAGTATCTTTTCTTATCGAATCCTTTAACTGATTCAAATCCACCATGCCGTATTTATCAACAGACAGGTAAGTAACATCAAAACCTAATTCTTTCTCTATAAACCTGCACGGTTCAAGCACTGCCATGTGCTCCACTGCGGATGTTATCACATGTCTTCCCTTATTAAGGTTAGCCATTGCAACGCCTTTTATCGCAAAATTATCAGACTCGGTGCCTCCTGAGGTAAATATTATATCAGCGGCCTCTGTGCCTATGGCGTTCCCTATTATCTCTCTTGATTCGTCTATGGCATGCCTTGCATTCTGTCCAAGCGAATATACACTTGACGCATTTCCGTATTCTTCTGTAAAATACGGCATCATAGCGTCCAATACTTCTTTGCTAACAGGCGTTGTAGCATTATGGTCTAAATATACGCGTTTCATACTTCCACCCCTTCTATGTAATTTCTATCCTAGGGAACAGCTGCGCTCCCTTGTTGATCTTTGTGCCTGGCTTTAACAAGCCCCACTTTAAATCATTGAAATTTATTTTTTCTATATTTTCCAGACCAAGCTGGCCCGCTATCTTATTAGATGTATCAGGCATAAACGGCATCAATGCTACTGACACCAGCCTCAATATTTCGCACAGGTCATACATCACATCCTTTAGATCATCTAACTTTTGTTCTTTAGACAATTTCCACGGCGCTTTCTGCTCTATGAATTTATTCGCCATGTTTATTAATCTCCATACGGCGTCAAGAGAATAGCTGAAATCTATGTTATCCATGCCTTTATTTATTTCAGAATACAACGAGCCCGCCTTATCAATAAGGGCCTTGGTAATTTCATCTGAATATTTCAAATCCCTTCTTTCCTGCACAATGCCTGAAAAATATTTTTCCACCATAGAAAGCGTCCTGTGCAGAAGATTCCCAAGGTCATTCGCAAGGTCGCTGTTTATTCTGGCAATAAGCGCTTCTTCTGAAAACGACCCGTCCGTGCCGAACTGCACCTCTTTCAGAAGGAAAAATCTATAGGCGTCAACCCCGAATCTGTCAACCATATCAATCGGGTCCACTGCATTGCCTTTTGATTTGGACATCTTGTCCCCGCCCACCTTCCACCAGCCATGTCCGAATACAGTCTTTGGAAGCTCCAAACCTATTGCGTGAAGCATTATGGGCCAGTAAACCGTATGCGGCCTCAGGATATCCTTACCTATCATATGGATATCAGCAGGCCAGAATTTTTTAAACTTCGCAGGATTATCTTTATATCCGCAGACGCTTATATAATTTATCAATGCGTCAAACCACACATAAGTAATATGATCTTTACTGAAAGGTATTTCAATGCCCCAGGAAAGCCTTGCGGCCGGCCTGGACACGCAGAGGTCATTAAGCGGGTTTTTAAGAAAACTCAGGATCTCATTCCTCCTTGTAACAGGTAAAATAAAATCCCCATGTGAATTTATATACTCAACAAGCCATGACTGATATTTTGAAAGTTTGAAAAATAAATTCTTTTCCTTTATCTCTTCTGCTTTGCGACCGCAGTCAGGACAGGCATTGTCTACCAGCTGCGCCTTTGTCCAAAAACTCTCGCAGGGCGTACAATACCATCCGCTGTATTCCCCCTCATAGATATCGCCTTTTTCGGCCAGAAGGTTAAGGACATCCCTTACTACATCCTCGTGCCTTTTATCAGTAGTGCGTATAAAATCATCGTAAGATATCCCCAGTTTTTTCCAAAGGCCGATAAATACAGGTACGAGCCCGTCTACAAATTTTTTTGGCTCAACGCCTTTTGCTTCAGCAGCTTCTTTTATCTTTTGACCGTGTTCATCAGTTCCTGTAGCGAACAGCACATCATAACCCATTAATCTTTTGTACCTTGCAAGGGTATCGCAGGCTATATTTGTATAGGAATGGCCTATGTGAGGCGTTGAATTTAAATAATATATGGGGGTAGTGATGTAGAATTTGCTCATTTATTATAGTCTACCTCTATATGTTTTCCTTCTTCTAATTCTACAAGCACTTTTCGCTTCAACGCATTTACGCTTATGACCTTGCCCTTGCCTTCAGGTAAATTTATCTTTTCGCCTTCTCTTGGCAAGCCTTTCAAATATTTTTTATAATTCTCATATTCGTAAGAAAGGCAGCACATGAGCCTGCCGCATACGCCTGAAATCTTAGTGGGATTCAGAGACAGATTTTGTTCCTTTGCCATTCTGATTGTCACTGCGTCAAAACCTTTCAGAAAACTGGCGCAGCAGAGCGGCCTTCCGCAATGCCCAAACCCTCCAAGCATCCTGGCCTCATCCCTCACGCCTATCTGTTTTAACTCTATCCTGACTTTAAAAATATGCGCCAGGTCTTTTACCAGTTCCCTGAAATCAACCCTGCCCTCGGAAGTAAAATAAAAAATGAGCTTTGTGCCGTCAAATGAATATTCTGCGTCAATAAGCTTCATGTCCAGCTTGCGTTCCTGTATCTTCTTCAGGCACATCTGAAACGCGTCTTTTGTGCGCTTCTTGTTTTCGTTTATCTGGTTTATATCCTCCGGCGTTGCGATGCGTACTATCTTTTTCAGAGGCTTCTTTACCAGCTCTTCTTCCGGGACAGCCTCAGGTATGCATATTACCTGGGCATAGTCCTGGCCGCGCTCAGCGTCAATAATCACATAATCGCCTATCTTGGCTTCCAAATTATTCGCATCATATAAAACTATATTACCCGACTCCCTTATCCTCACTTCTATGATTCCATGCATATCTATCGCCTTTCTAGTTCAAGCGCCATATTAAAAAGCGCCATCTTTGGATTTACATTACGCCTGATATGGTTTATAGTTTTCATGACGCTCCCTATATCTCTTGCGAGCTTATCAGCTGAAAATCTGGCCGCATAAGAAAATATCTCTTCGATCCTGTCTGTATTAAGAAACACATCCCTGCTTTCCGTGAATTTGGATACAAGCATATCCCTGTACCAGGATAAAAGCATATTAAGGGATTCCTCCAGGTCTACATACTTTTTTTCATCGCATACATCTTCCCTGAATATTGCCCTTTTCCTGAAGAAAAAATCATTCAGCATCCTGTCTCTTTCATTTATGCCATCTTTTTCTTTAAAGCCTATTGCCATGCCCGGACTGCCGAGCGCCATATGGGAAAACAAAACTGCTTCATCCTCGCTGAAACCCTGCCTTTTCATCAGCAGTCCGAATATCTGATTCTGACCGAGAAGATTAAACTTCACTGCCTTGCACCTGGAGATAACCGTAGGCAGTATCCCTGAAATACGCGAAGTAGTAAGTATAAGTATCTGGTTCTCGCGGGGCTCTTCCAGAAGTTTTAAAAGCGCATTCTGGGCTTCTTCATTCATATCATCCGCATCAATTATTAAAAAAATCTTTTTTCTCCCCTCATACGGCTTCAGGCTTGCCTGATAGATTACGTCCCGTATCTTATCTATTTTAATATAACTTGAGTCTTTCTCTTTTTTTATAATAAACACATCCGGATGGTTCATGGAATTAACTTTATTGCATGAAGCGCATTCATCGCATGCGTCAGGATTATTCTTTTCGCAATTAAGGGCCTTGGCAAATTCTATTGCCACTGTGCTTTTCCCGATGCCTTCAGGCCCAAGAAAAAGATAAGCCCCGTTTAACTCGCGATTAGATACCGCGGACTTTAATATTTTTACAGCCCTGTCTTGTCCAATTATATTCGTGAATGACATAGTTCTAAAATTCCAAAACCAGTTTGTTTAATATTTGACAAAATTATTTTTCTAATTCTCTCCTGCGTCTTCTGTATTTCTACTGTAGCAGATATAACCTTTACCCTTCCGGGTTCTTTTTCTGCAATCTGGAGATATCCGTTTCTTACTTTATTATGATAGAGAATGGATTTACGTTCCATCCTGTCTTTTGTCCTGCCTGCCCTTAAAAGCCCTGCCTTTGCGTCTATATCAAGTAAAAAAGTAATATCCGGCTTCAGACCTTTGGTTATAATACCAGCTATATTCTTTATAATTTTGATGTCCATACCTCCTGCATATCCCTGATAGGCAAGGGTGGCGTCTGTAAACCTGTCGCACACGACTATTTTATTTTTTTCCAGGGCAGGTAAAATTTTCTGCTTCACTATCTGGGCCCTTGCAGCCATATACAAAAGTATTTCGCACCCTGCATCCATGCCTTTATTCTTAGGATCCAAAAGTATCTTGCGTATCTTCTCGCTGATCAATGTGCCGCCTGGCTCGCGCGTGTGTAAAACCCTGAAACCTCGCTTGCGCAAGAAATCGCACAATAACCTGGAATGCGTTGTCTTTCCGCTTCCCTCTGGACCTTCGAATGTTATGAATATCCCGCGTTTCATAGTTAATTCCTGTTTGGCAGGCTGGGGCCGTTCGGCACAGAAATGCTTTTGGGGCCTGCCAACCTTAATAACTACTTATAATCCCGCTCTGTTCTGCCGTTAATTCACAAAACGAGTATGACTTGTTTTGTGAATTAACGCGGCGGGACTCGAATCGGCGACGCTTTTCTTTAGACCTGCCTCAGCTAAAATTTACTTTATCCTCCAAGTTGTCCCACCCTTTGTATCTTCTAAGATAATTCCTTTTTCTTCCAGTTCTTTTCTGATCCTGTCTGCTGTGCTGAAATCTTTCTTATCTCTTGCCTCTTTTCTTAATTTAATCAATTTTTCTATTTCGCAGGGAACGGTTTGAAACCGTTCCCTACCATTGGTCACTGTCTCTTCGAATAGCCCAAATACATTGCTTAATTTTATCAAAACATTTTTTGCATTATCCAAATTTATTTCAGTAAAATTCTTGTTAATATGCGTGACTAAATCAAATAAAACCGCCAAGGCCTCTGCTGTATTGAAATCATCGTCCATTGCATTTTCAAAACGCATCCTAAAAGCATCAACATCGCTATTCACCCTTCCTGTCCCGAGCGAAGTCGAGGGAAACCCTTCACCCTTCACCCTATTCAGTTTATCAAGCAGTATGCAGAATCTATCCTGCGCCTTCTTCGCCTCTTCCATCTTTTCCCACGAAAAATCCACTGGATGGGAATAATGCGTCTGCAAAAACAATATTTTCAACACATCAGAAGGATATTTGCCTAATATATCTTCTATGGTAATAAAATTTCCAAGCGACTTGGCCATCTTTTCTTTATTGATAGTCAAGAGCCCATTGTGTATCCAATAGCGGGCAAATTTTTTGCCAGCCCCTTCTGATTGCGCAATCTCGTTCTCGTGATGAGGAAATACAAGGTCTATGCCTCCTCCATGTATGTCAAATTCGTTTCCTAAAATATCAGAACTCATCACTGAACATTCTATATGCCACCCGGGCCTGCCGTTTCCCCAGTCGCTTGGCCATGACGGCTCAGCCTCTTTGGATGATTTCCATAAAGCAAAATCCAGGGGATCTCTCTTATTCTCTCCAGGAGCAACCCTTGCGCCTGATTCCAGCATCTCAAAACTTTGATTGGACAGTTTTCCGTAATTATCGGCTTTCCGCACATCAAAATATACATCCCCGCCTGATTCATAGGCCTTTTCCAGCTTAATCAGTATTTTTATAAATCCCTTCATCTTATCTATATATTTAGTGGCTCGAGGCTCTGCGTCAGGCTGCATAATGCCGAGTTTCTCCATGTAGTCATGATAGACTTTAAGATATTTATCCGAAACACTCTTTACTGCGATATTCAAATCCTCTTCCTTGAACTCCTCTTTTGCCTTATTAATTATTTTATCGTCTATATCTGTAACATTTCTTACAAATTTAACTTTATACCCTTTGTATATAAAATAACGCCGGATAATATCAAACACATAGGCGCTCCTTGCATGGCCTATGTGCGGGACATCGTAAACCGTGGGCCCACAGACATACATGCCGACATGATTCTTTTTTATTGGGGTAAAATCTTCTTTTTTCCCGGTAAGTGTATTATATATTTTTATGCTCATCTAAACACGCTACTGCATATGCCGCAAGCGCCTCGCCCCTTCCTATTGCGCCAACCCCTTCCTGCGTAGTAGCCTTTATGTTTATACTATCTATATCAATACCAAGGGCAGGCGCGATTTCTCTCCGCATTTTATCTTTAAAAGGAGCTATCTTTGGTTCTTCCAGTATAATCACAGAATCAATGTATTCTACTTTAAAACCTTTTTTATTTATCTTTTCTGAAACCTCTCTCACAAGCTCTATGCTGGATATATTTAAATATCTGTCATCATTAACCGGAAACTGGTGGCCTATGTCATCCAAGCCTGCGGCGCCTAAAATCGCATCGCATATGGCATGAAGAAGTGCATCTCCGTCAGAATGGCCTTCCAGCCCCATTATATGGGGTATCTCAACTCCGCCCAGCATAAGCGGACGGCCTTCTACAAATCTGTGAATGTCATAGCCTATCCCGACTCGCATAAACACCTCTTGAACATTGTAGCCTTCTTTATTAATATCTTTGCTAATTCCAAATCCTCTCTTGTCGTAATTTTTATATTGCTGTACGACCCCATTACAATCTTCGGCTTTACGCCGATCTTTTCCACAAGCATTGCATCATCTGTCGCCCTGATATTTTTCTTCCTGGCGAATTCATATGCCTTCATTATCAGGTCTTTTTTAAAAACCTGGGGCGTCTGGGCTTCCCAGAAATATTGCCTGGGAGGGGTATGTTTAATGAATCTATCTTCGCTCACAAATTTCAGAGTAGATTTTACAGGAATGCCTGCTACACTAGCTTTGAACCTGGCAGCTGCTTTTAATAAATCCTCTATAAGCTCATCTGTTACAAAAGGCCTCACGCCGTCATGTATCAGGACATAGTCGATATCATCTGACACAGCCCTTAATGCATTATAAACAGAATCAATGCGTTCCCTGCCTCCTGCCAAAAGCCTTACTTTTTTTATACCGTATTTCTGGATTATCTCCCTACGAGCCTTGCTTATTTTGTCTTTCTGAACTGCAACAAGTATCTCTTTTATCTTTTTATTCCGCTCAAGTGCAATCAGCGTATGAGCAAGCACAGGCTTTGCGCCAAGCTTGATATATGGCTTCCCTATCCTTGTCTTTAATCTTATCCCCCTGCCTGCGCTGGGGACAATAGCCGCTACTTTCATATATATCAAGGCCTGGCCTTGTTGTTCTCCGGTAATTTTGCGAATATCATCCTGCCTGCCGCTGTCTGAAGCACGCTGCCCACAACCGCATTTACATTCTGGCCTATAAACCGCCTAGCGTTATCAACCACCACCATGGTGCCGTCTTCAAGATAGCCTACAGCCTGATTGTATTCCTTGCCTTCCTTAATAAGCCTGATCTCAAGTTTTTCTCCAGGAAGCACAACAGGCCTCAGGGCATTTGCCAGTTCATTCACATTTAACACCCTTATCCCCTGTATTTCAGAAACCTTGTTAAGGTTATAGTCGTTTGTAAAAATCTTTGCGCCAAGCACCTTAGCAAGTTTCACCAGTTTTAAATCCACTTCTTTTATGTCTGCAAAATCCTCGTTGTGTATCTTCACGTCTATGTTGGGACTTTTCTGAAGTTTTCCAAGTATATCCAGCCCTCTTCTTCCGCGTTCGCGTTTCAGCGAATCAGACGAATCAGCTATCTGCTGCAGTTCTTTTAGCACAAAACGCGGCACTATAAATTTCCCGTCAAGAAACCCTGTTTTGCATATATCAGCTATCCTGCCGTCTATGATAACGCTCGTATCCAGGAGTATCATTTCATCTTTCTGGTCCTGTCTGGAAAATTTTACATACGGAACTATTATATTAAACTCGTCCCTTCCGCGTATAGCCATAATCATTCCCAGGTAGCAGAATACAAGCGTAAGAATAACCCGCAAAGAATATACCAGATTTTGACCAAGTGAAATAAGCGCTATGGTGTCAGAGACAACCTTTGCCATTATAAGCCCGAACAGAAGACCAAAGACAGCTGAAGAAAGGCCCCTTACTGAAACCTTCCTCATTGTAAACTCAAGCAGTATTATCAGCAAAGAAACTACAAAACCTATAGCGCTTCCAAGGAAACTGAAATTAGAAGCCCCTGCCTGTATAAACGACCCGACCTGAAAACCTATTATCACGCTAAGTATGACGAAAAAGATTCGTATAAATATTAATGTCATCTATACCCTCCTCAAATGAGTAGACGACTTACGGAGTGGAGCGACGTAAGTCGTAGTTCGCAGACCGTCTGCGAACTTATTTCTTTTTCCTTGGTTCTTTGGGCTCCGGTTGCTTGAATAAGAGCTTCCACGGATGCTGTTTTATATCAAGCACCATTTCATCAATGTGCCTATACA
>CAKKRB010000030.1 GCA_919902485.1 Omnitrophica bacterium GWA2_41_15
TAGACAATCTATCCAGGTTTATAGTTCCTGCAATAGGGTTTTTCGGGGTTCTGGTAACGCTGTATTCAATACGGTCCATGGCGTCTTATAAAAATATATCTTCCTATTATACCTATATATTATGGACGATAGGGACATCAATACTCGCCGCGGTTTCAAATAACATAATCCTTCTTTTAATCTCATGGGGTTTTCTTGGTTTTACTCTTTACGCGCTTATAAATATATCAGGGCCAAAGGCAGCCGCGATAAGCAAGAAAACATTTATCATAATCGGAGGCACAGACAGCCTTATGATACTTGGTTTCGGTATAATGTGGCTTATGACAAAATCTTTAAATTTAAGCGATATGAAAATAGCCATAGGCGCGCCTATGGCATTCTGGGCGTTTTTACTTATAGCAGCTGGCGCATTTGCAAAAGCAGGCGCAATGCCTTTCCATACATGGATACCTGAGACAGCAAAAGAAGCGCCTATCAGCGTGACCGCGTTTTTGCCTGCCAGCCTGGATAAACTGCTGGGCATCTATTTACTGGCAAGATTGGCGCTTAATGTATTTATTCTGGATAGCTTTACCTATGCAATCCTTATGGTAGTAGGCTCTATTACAATAATAGCAGCGGTCATGATGGCGCTCGTTCAGCACGATTTCAAGAAACTTCTTGGTTATCATGCAGTGAGCCAGGTAGGTTATATGGTGCTTGGCATTGGCACAGGCAACCCTATAGGCATTGCAGGGGCGCTTTTTCATATGCTGAACAATGCAATATATAAATGCTGTTTATTTTTATCAGGCGGCAATGTAGAATATAAGACAAAGACCTCTGATCTGGACCAGGTTGGCGGACTTGCAAAGATTATGCCAATAACATTTTTTGCAAGCGTGATTGCGGCATTATCTATATCAGGCGTTCCGCCGTTTAACGGATTTTTTTCAAAATGGATGATCTACCAGGGGTTGATAGAGAAAGGCAAATCAGGCGGCGTATTGTGGGTATTTTGCCTTGCGGCAGCAATGTTTGGAAGCGCTCTGACGCTGGCGTCGTTCATAAAACTGATTCATGCGATTTTTCTTGGGCAGAGAGCATCCCTCGACTTCGTCCTTCGACAGGCTCAGGACGACCCTGAGCTTGTCGAACGGGTCGCTCGGGACAGGAAGGGCAAAGAGCATAGCAAGAAAGACGAAGTTTCATGGCAGATGTGGGTGCCTGTTGCTATTCTGGCGATTTTATGTGTAACATTCGGAATATTTGCATATCAGATTCCTTTAAAATTTTTTATAAGGCCTGCTTTAGAGGCAGAAGTTGTATTCACAGGCGAGTGGCAGACTTTAAAAGCTACTTTACTATTGTTTGCAGGCCTTGTGATAGGGCTTATCATATACTTTCTGGGGAATTTTAAATCAGTCAGGATGAGCGATTCTTATATAGGAGGAGAGCCGGTTGAAAAAGATATGAGGCTTTCTGGCACAGAGTTTTATAATACCGTAAAGGAATATGGCTTGCTGGGAGTTATTTATAAAAAAGCAGAAGCAGGATTTTTCGATATATACGAACAGGGAAAGGCCCTTGTTTTCGGGATAGGCGGATTTTTCCAATATCTGCATAATGGCGTATTACCTACGTATCTGGTATGGACGCTTTTAGGCATGATGGGATTATTTTTATTCTTCATGAGGTAAGGGGCCTCCGTTCGGCGAACGGAGGAGGAACACGATGGAACTTCACATACTTCTAATATTCATGATTTTTGCCGCCATAGTGGCGATAGAGGTGAAAGACCTTCTTTCGAGCGTAATAGCTGTGGGGGCTGTTGGTTTTGCCCTGTGTCTGGCTTTTCTGGTCCTTAAGGCGCCGGACCTGGCTATCACACAGCTGGTGGTAGAGATATTGTGTTTAATTATTCTAATCAGAGCGACAATCAATAAAGACCTGCCGCTCGTAATCGAAGGCAGGTGGATTTTTAATACGTTTTCCACGCTTGGTTTTATTGCGGTATTTCTTTTATTCAGCTGGCTGGCTTTAAAAGAACTGCCAGGTTTTGGCGAGCCTATAATGGCTGTTGTAAAAAAATACCTGCAGGAAGGCGTGTCTAAAACAGGGTCGGTAAATATAGTAACCGCTGTAATACTGGATTTCAGGGCATATGATACATTGGGAGAGGCAACGGTCTTATTTACTTCTGTAATAGGCATAATGGCAATATTGCGCAAGCCAGGGAGAAAGAAATAATAACCAGAGATTCCATTCGGCGATCGGAACAATTGTTCCAATCGCCGAATGGAACAGGTGCATATGATCAATAATCCGAAAACAGGCATGACATTGATAGTAAAGACAATTACGCGGCTGACAGTGGGCCTGATACTGCTTTTTGGCATTTATATCATTCTGCATGGTCACTTATCTCCAGGTGGTGGTTTTGCAGGAGGTGTAATAGTGGCACTATCTTTTGTGCATCTTATGCTTGCTTTTGGCAAGGATGTGGCTATCTCTAAAGTTTCTAAGAATTTAGCTTCTAGTTTGGAATCCATAGCTGCACTTATGTTTCTGTCAATAGCGCTATTGGGTTTTTTAGGCGGCTCATTCTTTTTAAATATCCTGCCAAAAGGAACGCCTTTTAACCTATTCAGCGCAGGGATTATACCTTTATGTAATATTGCAATAGGTATAAAGGTAGGCGTAGGCTTATTTGCTATTTTTCTGACATTGGTAATAGTGGAGAAATCAAAGTAAGGATTGAACTATGACCCTTCGACGCACTTCGTTTGCTCAGGGTCATAGTGAGCAGATATTTTTAGTAAACTCTGAGGAGAACGTCGAACTATGATGCTTTATTTTTTGTGCCTTGTATTATTTTGTGTTGGGCTTTACGGCGTATTGCGAAAGCGAAACCTTGTAAAGATAATAATCGGGCTTGGTATAATGGAATATGCCATGAATCTATTTTTTGTGCTCCTGGGCTATCGTTTTAATGGAAGAGCGCCTATAGTTGCCAAGGATCAGAACATACTTAATATGGTGGATCCGCTTCCTCAGGCCCTGGTGCTGACGTCTATTGTTATCGGCCTTGGGGTTACAGCGCTAGTTATTTCTATCGCCATTAGGATTTATGAGAAATACGGCACTTTCGATATTACAAAGATAAAGAGATTAAAAGGATAAATGAAAGCCATAGACATTATACCTTTATTTGTTATTATCCCGCTGGCTGCAGCGTTTCTTACGTCTCTTGTGGGCAGGTTTATCAGGCGCTCCAGCGAGGTTATAATCTTTATTACAAGCCTTGCGCTTCTGGGATTTTCTGTTTACGCAAGATTCTTACTTAACTTCGTGCCTGGAAAGATCCTGGTTTACAAGATAGGGGGGTGGGTGCCGCCATTTGGGATTGCTATGGTACTGGATGGCTTGAGCAGTTTTATGCTTATAACTGTAAACCTGATTACATTTTTTGTAGCAGTGTATTCCCTGTCCTATATGGAGAAGTACACTGATAAGCCAAAGTTTTTCACCTTATTTACTTTAATGGTCTGCGGCATGAACGGCTTGATTGTCAGTGGAGATTTATTCAATCTTTTCGTATTCCTTGAAATCGCTTCTATTGCCAGTTATGCGCTTGTCGCGTTCGGCACAGAGGCTGAAGAACTGGAGGCATCTTTTAAATACGCAATCATGGGCTCAGTCGCTTCAGCTTTTATTTTCATAGGGATCGCGTTTTTGTACAGCTTTACATCCACTTTGAATATGGCAGATATGGCCAGAATTTTAGCTTATAAACAGAACGCCTGGGTCATACCTTTTGTAGGGGTATTGTTTTTAATGGGCTTTGGCTTGAAATCCG
>CAKKRB010000031.1 GCA_919902485.1 Omnitrophica bacterium GWA2_41_15
AAGCGTTTTTTGCCGACTTTTATGCAGTATTCTTTGGAAGGCTTTAATTTAAACTCTAACTCTTTTATGCGAGCGCCGTTTACCTCTATGGCATCTTGCTCAATAAGACGTCTGTATTCTCCTTTGCTGGGCAAGATTTTATCTTGAACTAAAAAATCGCAAAGGTTTGCTTTTAAAGGCTTTGCTTCAAGTTTTAATTCTGTAAACGGGTCTCTTTTCTGGAATTTATTTTCAAAATCCTCTAAGCTCGCCTCTGCCAGGTTTTCTCCATGATATTGCCTTACAATGTCCCTTGCCAGATTCTTTTTTGCGGCCATAGGGTGCATCTTGCGTATTTCATCTAGATTCTCATCTGTCAATAACTCATAATATTGGAGCATCAGCTCATCTGATATAGACATTATTTTACCAAACATCTCTTCTGGCTTTTCGTCTATGCCTATATGATTTCCAAGAGACTTGCTCATCTTATTAACGCCGTCAAGACCTACAAGAAGAGGCGTCATTATAACTACCTGGGATTCCTGGCCAAAGTCTTTTTGCAGCTCCCTTCCCATTAAAAGATTGAACTTCTGGTCTGTTCCGCCAAGCTCCACATCTGCCTTCAGCTCAACTGAATCATATGCCTGTAAAAGCGGATACATGAATTCCAGAAGGCTTATATCTTTTCCTGATTTATAGCGGCCGCTGAAATCAGCTCTTGCCAATACTTGAGATACAGTAGTATGCGCAGTCAATTCAAGCGTATCCTTAAGCGTCATTTTGGCCAGCCACGCGCTATTAAAAACAACCTCTGTCTTTTTTTCGTCCAGTATCTTAAAAACCTGTTTCTTGTAAGTTTTTGCGTTTTCGCTGACTTCGCTTTCCGTAAGGCGCTTTCTGACTTCGCTTCTTCCCGTAGGATCTCCTATCATGCCTGTGAAATCCCCTATAAGAAAAACCACCTTATGGCCGAGATCCTGAAAATGCTTAAGCTTACGCAGTAAAACAGTATGGCCCAGGTGAATGTCAGGCGCGCTCGGGTCAAAACCTGCTTTTACTATAAGCGGTTTTTTCTTCTCCAGCTTTGAGATAAGCTCTTTTTCAGAGATTA
>CAKKRB010000032.1:0-5038 GCA_919902485.1 Omnitrophica bacterium GWA2_41_15
GACAATATTTCAAAGGTTATAGTTGGCAAACGCGATGTTATTCAACTTGTGGTAATTGGGCTTCTGGCGAACGGCCACGTGCTCCTGGAGGATGTGCCCGGGCTTGGCAAAACAATGCTGTCCCGCACCCTTGCAAAATCCATAGCAGGTAGATTCAAGAGGATACAGTTTACTCCCGACCTTTTGCCGTCAGATGTTACAGGCGTCTCTATCTATAATCAGAAAACAGGAGAGTTTGAATTTAACGAAGGCCCGATATTTGCAAATATAGTCCTGGCCGATGAAATAAACCGCACAACCCCCAGGACGCAGTCTGCCCTCCTGGAAGCCATGCAGGAATTCAGGGTGACTATTGACGGCAACGTAAGGGAGCTTCCTGTGCCGTTTTTTGTAATAGCCACTGAAAACCCGATAGAGTTTCATGGCACATATCCTTTGCCGGAATCGCAGGTGGACAGGTTTTTGATGCAGCTTCCTGTAGGCTATCCTTCAAATCAGGAGGAAGTCAATGTCCTTACCAGAAACTTTAAAGATTCTCCTCTGGATTCCCTGGAAAGCGTGGTTAGCATAGCGGATATCATTGAAGTTCAGAACGCAATCAGCTCAGTCCATGTAGACCAGAAAATAGCTGATTATATAGTCCAGATAGTGTCTGCTTCAAGAAGCATGCCCGGTGACGTAAAACTCGGCGCCAGCCCCAGGGCATCTCTTGCCCTTATGCGCACATCAAGGGCAATGGCATTTCTGGATAAAAGAGATTATGTGATACCTGATGATATAAAAAATCTCGCTTATTCTGTTCTCAAGCACAGGCTTATTTTACAGCCGCGTTCCATAGTGCGCGGCCTGACCTCAAAAGACATAGTAAACCATATATTAAAAAAGGTTTCTGTGCCGGTTTAGTATATGCTCACTTCCAGAGGCATCTCTCTTCTTTTAACTGTAATCATTCTCCTGGCCATTGCCTGGAATACAGACATAACAATGGTATACATATTTTTTGTAATAGCGTTTGTTATGTTTGTCATGTCCTATTTTCACATGCGTTTAAGCATGCCTGATATAGAAATTGAGCGCATAGTCCAGGAAACTGCGTTTGAGGATGAGATGTTGAATGTAAAAATGAACGTCCGCAATAACCTTTCAAGAGGCGCTTGGTTTTTTGAAATATTGGATTTTTTTCCTGCGGCTCAGCCTGAGAAAGAAAAAACATCCCTGTTTGTGCTGGATATAAACGGGAAAGAGGAAAGAAATTTAAGCTATGCGACCGAGTGTTATAAAAGGGGCGTATGGAAGATGGGGCCTGTTGAAGTTATTTCCCAGGACGCGCTTGGTTTTTTCAAGATGAAAAAAACGCTCAATGTTATTTCCGATATAATCGTCTACCCGGCATTTTTCAGGGTATTTGCTTTTCCGCCTCTTGCGATTGGGTCTGTTTCATGGATGGGGGTGGAAACCGCAAGGATAAGCGGAGACACCCATGAATTTTTCGGCATCAGAGAGTACCAGCGCGGGGATTCAATGAGCCGTATACACTGGCCTTCCACTGCAAGGCATAATAAGCTGATAGTAAAACAATTTGAGCGCAACACTGTCCAGGAAGCGACCATAATACTGGACCTGAAAAAAGGGAACGACATAGGCGCTGGCAGAGAGACGACACTTGAATATTCTGTAAAAATAGCAGGGTCTATTGCAAGGTTCCTTATGGCCAGTGGGGCATTTGTCCAGATTATAGGTTATACGAATGAGTCAGTGGTAGTGCCTTTTGGAAAAGGTGATTCTCATATGTATAAAATACTCGAGTTTCTGGCAAAGGTCCGGTCAGATGGTGTTTTTACCATGAGCGAAACGCTTGATGAAGCGAGTTTCATCACCCCGTATAGCTCAACGCTTGTTGCTATAATTCTAGACAATGATATGGACGCGCTTTCAAGCTTTGTCCAGTTCAAGGTAAAAGGCATAAAGCTTATAGTAGTTGTGCTTTCCATTTCAACGTTCGGCCATACAGAAGAAACTAAATATCTGGACGTGGAAGAAGCCAGGAGGTTTGACGAAGCCCTGGCCGGGCTTGAGGCATGTGTATATAGGATTTCAAAAGGCGATGATCTGGAAAAGAAATTCGAGGCAGTTTAAATATGAATAGAGACCAGTTATATTTTCATTTTGCTAATCTTGTGTTGGTAATCATAGGGCTTTTGAGTATCCAGAAGGTAGTCGGGCCCCTTGTGATAACACTGCTTGTGCTGGGGAGCATGGGCGGTTTTATGTTCAGCTGGTATATAAGAAATTCCAGGCCTCCTCACATAGACACATTTATAGGGATGCTGTCTCTTGCAAGTGTGGTTGTTGTCCTGAGCAGATTATACGAGACATCAATAAGTTTTGATAATCTTCTCACGATATTTTCAACAGCGCTTGCGTGGCTCAGCCTTTTTCAAACCTTTGGGCTCAAGGCTCAGAAAAGCTATGCTATTGTGCAGTTTATTTCCGCATGTCTCTTGATTTCTTCTGTCAGCCTTGCGCTGGAACAGGAGGCGGCATATGTTTTATATCTGGCAGTATTTTTATTCGTCTTGATTTTTATAATGCGGCTGGATCTGGTTTGCGAAAAACAGAACAGAGGATCTATAATAATAGGCGACAGGGACGAGGTAATGAGTTTGTGGCAGCAGATAAAAGTAGGGGCAATCATGTTTTCTATTGTCATGATATTATCAGCAATAGTATACCCTGCGGTTCCGAGATTCAACAGTCTTTCCTTAAGCTGGATTCCGGCTACGCTTCTCGGCCTTCCGGAAAGAATCCCGCTTTTGAAGCTTTTGGAATCCGCTGGTAAAAATATAAAGGAAGAAAAAGTAAAAAAAGAACAGATAGTTGACGATGGGTCTAAAAAAAGGGAAACCAATCAAGACAGGATTGTAAGAAAAGAGCCACTGGAGAAGAAAGAGGCAACAGAAAGATTTAAGGCACCTGACTTTGACAAAGATATAGATGTTCTCAAGATAGAGTCTGTTATTATAAAGTCTGGAAAGAGCGAAATAGCGCTTGATAAGCAGGTTATGCTGACCGCAGAGCTGAAGCTGACAGATGGGTCTTTTATACTCGCCACAAAATTAGTTGATTGGAAGGCGACAGGCACTGCGAAGGTTTCAATAGACAAAGACGGGAAGCTTATTCCGAAAGAGCAGGGCCGTGTCCAGATATCCGCGACTTATATGGGTAATTTCAGCAATGATTTGAATATAAAAATAATCGAACCTGTTAAGCCGAAAAAGAAAAAAGGGGCTTTGTTCTATTCAGGCGTTTTGGCGCTGTGGATTTTTGCAGCGGGGTTCATAGCTTTTTCCGTTATGATATTTATGAGGTCGCAGAAGTTAAGCGAGATCAGAAAAAATAATCCCAAGGAATTCATAAAAGAAATATATTACACCCTGTGCAAGGCATTTAAAATTTATGGCATTCCTAAATTTGACTATGTTTCTTACAGGGAATTTTACAACCTTACAAAAGACATTGTTTCCGCAAGGCCTGAGCCTATGCAGGAATTAACGGAAGGGTTCATGGAGGCGCGTTTTTCAAACCATGAGATTTCCCAGGAGCACTCACAAAAAGCAATCCAGCTGTTCCACGAAGTAAAAGACGTGATTCTGGAAAAAGAGGATCGTAATCGATTCTGGAAAAGCGTCCTGTTCAGATTTTATGTTTTAGACGTGTTGTTGATTCCAAGGCAGTAATTGCAGGGTGCTCTGCCGCGTTAATTCACAAAACAAGTCATACTCGTTTTGTGAATTAACAGCCGTATTCCCTCTTGACTTTAGAGATAATTTGCTGTATTATACATCCCATTAACATTTAAATACAGGAATTAACCCTTTAGGGTTTCATCACAAGAACAGCCTAAAGGCTGGGTTCCTGATTCACAGGGGGGCAATATGGGTGAATGGGTAGGAAGAGGCAGGAAAGCAAGGAGATGTTATGGTTTTGACGAAATAGCGCTTGTGCCTGGGTCTGTTACGATAAACCCGAAGGAAGTTGACCCGAGCTGGGAACTCGCTGGCAGGAAATATAAGGTGCCTATACTTGCTGCTGCCATGGACGGGGTTGTGGACGTGAAATTCGCGATAGAGATGTCTAAGCTGGGAGGCATAGCGGTCCTGAACCTGAATGGCGTTCAAACCAGGTATGCGGATCCTGCAGAGGTGCTTGAAAAAATAGCGCATGCAAGCCCTGAAGAAGCCACTAAACTTGTGCAGTCTCTTTACACAAAGCCTATCCAGGAAAAACTTATCGCTAAAAGGATCAAAGAGATAAAGTCCAGGAAAGGCGTTGCAGCAGTAAGCGCCATACCTCAGGACGCGGAAAAGTTTGGAAGCATAGCTCATGCAGCAGGGGCTGATATTTTCTTTATCCAGTCGACCGTCATAGGTGTCCATCACATTTCGAGCGAATATAAGGTAGTTGACCTCGCGAAATTTATAAAATCAATGAAAATACCTGTTGTGCTGGGCAACTGCGTTACATATTCTGTTGCCCTGGAATTAATGGAAACAGGGCCCGCAGCTATTCTGGTAGGCATAGGACCTGGGGCAGCGTGCACCACGCGCGGGGTCCTGGGCATAGGAGTGCCACAGGTAACAGCTACATCAGATGTTGCGGCAGCCAGGGATTTTTACTACAAGAAGACAACAATATATATACCGATTATCACAGACGGCGGCATGGATTCAGGCGGGGATATATGCAAAGCATTTGCCTGCGGCGCAGACGCGGTAATGGTGGGGTCTGCTTTCGCAAGGGCAAAGGAGGCGCCTGGCAGAGGTTATCACTGGGGCATGGCTACTCCTCACGCTAACCTTCCGCGCGGCACAAGGATTCATGTCGGGACAACAGGAACGCTTGAAGAAATACTTATCGGGCCGGCAAGGCTCGACGATGGTTCCCAGAATCTTGTAGGCGCGCTTATGACGTCAATGGGAAATCTCGGCGCCAGAAATATAAGAGAAATGCAGTTGACAGATATTATTATCGCCCCATC
>CAKKRB010000032.1:5138-24167 GCA_919902485.1 Omnitrophica bacterium GWA2_41_15
TCGGCGCCAGAAATATAAGAGAAATGCAGTTGACAGATATTATTATCGCCCCATCTATCAAAACCGAAGGCAAGATAATGCAGAGGGTGCAGAGGGTAGGGATGGGGAAGTAAAAACATGCTTCATACCGATTTTGTCCATCTTCACGTCCACACCCAATACAGCCTTCTTGACGGCGCCTGCATAATACATAAACTCACAGACCTTGCAAGGCGCATGAAGATGCCTGCCTGCGCAATAACAGACCATGGCAACATGTTCGGCGCTATTGAATTTTACCAATCATGCCTGTCTAACGGTATAAAACCAATCATAGGTTCTGAAGTTTACATTGCAGCCAAGGGAAGGTTTGACAGGACGTTTTCCACAGGCGAGGAAACAGCCAATCATCTTATACTCCTTGCAAGAGACGAGGCCGGGTATAAAAATTTAATGAAACTGGTTTCTATAGGTTATCTCGAAGGCTTCTATTATAAACCAAGGATTGACAAAGATGTCCTGGCAAAATACTCTGATGGTTTGATTGCGCTTTCCAGCTGCTTGAAAGGCGAAATCCCAAGGTCTGTAATGAATAATAAAGAAGAAAAGGTCAGGCAGCTTGCAGCTGAATACCGCGATATCCTTGGAAAGGATAATTTTTATTTTGAACTGCAGGATAACGGCATACCTGAACAGAGGCTTGTGAATCAAGAGCTAATAAGGCTGGCCAGGGAATTAGGCATTGGCATTGTAGCTACAAATGACGTGCATTATCTCACCAGAGACAGCGCAAAGGCCCATGAAGCCCTGCTTTGTATCCAGACCCAGACTACGCTGGACGATCCGAATCGCATGAAACTGCAGACAGACCAGTTTTATTTCAGGTCCAGCGAAGAAATGAAAGCGCTTTTCAATGATGCGCCGGAGGCTATTTCAAATACTATAAAAATAGCCGAGAGATGCAACCTGGAGCTGGATTTCAAAAAAACATACCTGCCTCATTATGTCGTCCCTGAAGGCGCAACGCGCGAGAAATACCTTAGGGATTTGTGCGAACAAAATCTTGAGAAAAGATATCCCGTGTCCACCTACGGGGTGGACCAATTGGTCCACCCCGTAGGTGGACAGAAGGTTCAAATAAGGGAAAGGCTAGATTATGAATTAAAGGTTATAAATAAGGCAGGTTATACCAGTTATTTTCTCATAGTCTGGGACTTTATAAGCCACGCAAAATCAAAAGGCATAGCAGTTGGCCCTGGCAGGGGCTCTGCCGCAGGAAGCATTGTCAGCTATCTTCTGGGCATAACAGATATTGATCCTCTCAGATACAATCTTCTCTTTGAAAGATTCTTAAATTCCGAACGCGTAAGCATGCCTGATATTGATATAGATTTTTGCTACGAGAGGAGGCCGGAGGTAATAAATTATGTTATTCAAAAATATGGGAAGGACAATGTTGCCCAGATCATAACATTCGGGACCATGGCAGCCAGGGCAGTTATAAGGGATGTCGGCAGGGTGATGAATCTGCCATACGCAGACGTTGATAAAATTGCGAAACTTGTGCCTATGGAACTGGATGTGACTCTGGAGATTGCGCTTGAAAAGGAACCTGAGCTCGCGAAGCTATACAAAGAAGACCCTAAGATAAGAGAGCTTATAGACACCTCTAAAAAACTCGAAGGCCTTACGCGCCACGCTTCTACTCATGCCGCAGGCGTTGTTATAAGCGAGGATTCCCTGACCAACCATGTGCCGCTTTTTAAGACCAGCGACGGCCAGGTTTCAACAGGCTACGCAATGGGTTCCCTTGAAAAGATTGGGCTTTTAAAGATGGATTTTTTGGGCCTTCGGACATTGACTGTTATTCAGGAAGCGATGAAAATAATTAATAGGGTTAACGGGGTAAATCTCAAGGTTGAAGATATACCTATGGATGACCCTAAAACTTATAAACTCCTGAATAACGCGGAGTCAGCAGGCATATTCCAGTTAGAAAGTTCAGGCATGAGGGACCTTTTGAGAAAATTAAAGGCTGAGAAATTTGAAGATATAATCGCGCTGCTCGCGTTATACAGGCCAGGCCCGATAGGAAGCGGGATGTTAGACGACTACATGAAACGCAAGCACGGCCACGGGGATGTAAGATACGACCATCCTCTTCTTGAAGCGAGCCTTAAAGAAACATACGGCATTATTGTATACCAGGAACAGGTAATGATAATAGTGTCCAGCCTGGCGGGTTTCTCGCTGGCTCAAGCAGATCTTTTAAGAAGGGCTATCGGCAAAAAAACTCCGGAGATAATGGAACAGCAGAGAAAGGCGTTCATAGACGGCGCAGTAAAGAATAAAATAGATAAAAGGATCGCGGAAAAGATATTCAGCCTCATAGAGCATTTCGCAGGCTATGGTTTTAACAAAAGCCATTCAGCCGCATACGCCATGATTTCTTACAGAACAGCCTATCTCAAGGCTAATTATCCTGTTGAGTTTATGACAGCCCTGCTGACAAGCGAAAAAGACAACATGGATAAGATAGTTGAATATATAGACGAAGCAGAGCGCATGGGTATAAAAATACTCCCGCCGGACATAAATGAGAGCTATGCGAATTTCACCATGATAAACAAAAACGAAATAAGGTTTGGCCTGAGCGCTGTTAAAAATGTGGGGGAGCTCGCCATAGAATCCATAATCGAGGCAAGGAAAAAACACGATAGATTTACAAGTCTTTATGAATTCTGCGAAAGGGTGGACTCCAGGCTTGTTAATAAAAAGGTGCTTGAGAGCCTTATTAAATGCGGGGCGCTTGACAGCATGGGCCTTAAACGCGCTCAGCTGATGGCTATATTAGCGGATGTTATGGGAGCCGCGGATGCTGCTAATAAGGAATCAGCCACAGGCCAGATGTCTCTTTTTAAAGAGTCCAGGGCCAAGCGGGAAATCCCTGACATAAAGGAATGGCCTGAAAATCAGCTTCTTAATTTTGAAAAAGACATGATAGGGTTTTATATAACAGGGCACCCGCTTGCTAAATATGAAAAAATGTTAAAGGAATATTCAACTGCTACCAGCTCTGGATTAAAAAACCTGAAAGACGATCAGAAAATCTGGTTCGGAGGCATAATAAATAAAATAAAAAACACTGTCACGAAACGTTCAGGCGAGAAAATGGCAATCATGATGATGGAAGACATGGAGGGCAGCTGCGAAGCCGTTGTGTTCCCGAATACATATAAAAACATATACAAATTTATATTGCCTAATGCAGCCATATTTGTAAACGGCAGGCTGAGCCTCAAGGAAGACAGGCCAAAGATAATAGTGGAAGATATAATCCCTATTACAGAGGCCAGGAAAAAATTTACGCGATCTATCTGTATAAATTTTCTGTCCCATGGTATGGATGATGAGCTTTTTAACAGGCTCAGAGCTGTTTTTACCAGATATTCCGGAGATACGCCTGTGTATCTTAATTTTGCGACAAAAGCCAATGGTTCATTCCGTCAGCTTGTGGACAGAAAACTCTTCGTAAGCCCTACCAACGAACTCGCCTCAGAGCTCGAAACCCTGCTTGGCCGAGAGCATATCAAATTCGAAAAGGACTAACCTAGAATTTATTTGACAATAATAGCCTAACCTGTTATATTACCCTTTGTAATTACACCAGATACGCAAATGTAGGGAACGGTTTAAAACCGTTCCCTACGAAAACACATAAAGCCAAAGGGGGTAACTATGGGGAAAAGTATGACTAAAAAAGACATTGTGATGAAAATAGCTTTGGACGCTGATATCAAGCAGATAGATGTTAAAAAAGTAGTGCAGATGACGTTTGATATTATTACCGACGCGCTTGCCCAGGGCCAGAAGATTGAGCTCAGGAATTTCGGGGTGTTTAAGACAAAGTCCAGAAAAGGCCGTATGGGCCGTAATCCCAGGACAGGGGTCCAGGTGCCTGTTCAGCCCAAGAGAGTAGCTATTTTTAAACCAGGATTGATAATGAAGGCAAAAGTGAAATAAGTCCGTTAAAACGGACTTATTTCATCCCGAGTGACCGAAGGGAGTCGAGGGATCTCATAGAAAGACGATTATGATAAAAGCTTTACGCGGCACAAAAGACATCCTGCCAGATGAGATAACATTATGGGACTATATAGAAAATACTGGCAGGGATATATTTAATATATATGGGTATAATGAGATACGGACGCCTGTTATTGAAGAGGCGTCTTTGTTTATCAGGAGCATAGGAGATGCCACTGACATTGTGCAGAAAGAGATGTATGTTTTTTCTGACAGGGGCGGAAGGAATATTGCCTTGAGGCCTGAGGCAACAGCTTCTATTGTCCGCGCTTGCATAGAGAACTCTTTATTCCATGCAGGCGGGGTTACAAAATTATTTTATACAGGCCCTATGTTCAGGGCTGAGCGGCCTCAGCAGGGCAGGCAGAGGCAGTTTTATCAGATAGGGGTTGAGGCAATAGGTTCTGACAGCCCGTTTATTGACGCAGAAGTAATCGCAATGGCTATAAAGTTTCTTGAGAAATTGGGCATTAAAAAGTTTCATATAAAAGTAAACAGCCTTGGTTGCCAGAAAGATAAAGCAAGCGTGATGGAAAAACACAAAGAAAGTTTCAGGCCTCATCTGGAAAAACTATGTGCTGACTGTAAAGGCCGTTTTGAAAAAAATGTTTTGAGGATATTCGACTGTAAGAAAGACTCCTGTAAGGTGATTGCGGAAAATGTGAAAACTGAAAGCGCGTTATGCGGCGATTGCGCAGAACATTTTAAACAGGTAAAACACGGCCTGGATTTACTGGGCGTTAAATATATTGAGGACCATAGAATAGTGAGAGGCCTGGATTATTACACAAAGACTGTTTTTGAAATAACACAGGAAGACCTTGGCGCAAAAGACGCGATATGCGCAGGAGGAAGATATAATAATTTAGTTAAGGAGCTTGGCGGTAAAGATACGCCTGCGATAGGATTTGCGTTTGGAATAGAAAGGCTGGCACTTGCTTTAGCGAAGCCCTCCAGCCTTGCCTGTCCCGAGCGAAGCCGAGGGAAGCCTAGAGCCTCGAGCCCAAATGTTTTTATCGCGGTTGCGGGGGAAAGGCTTTATAATGAGGCGTTTAGGCTTTTGAATGATTTGCGCAAGGCTGAGATCTCAAGCGAGATGGATTATGAGTCAAAGAGCCTGAAGGCGCAGATGAGAAGGGCTGAAAAGATTGGCGCTAAATTTGCTGTGATAATGGGAGAAGAAGAGTTTAAAAAAGGCAAAGTTATTTTGAGGGATATGGAAAAGCATAGCCAGGAGGAAATGGATTTAAAAGACATAGTAATGAAATTTAAGAAAGTAGGAATAGTTTTATGAAAAGAACACATACATGCGGGGAGCTGACAGTTAAGAATATAGGCGAGAAAGCGATTCTGACGGGCTGGGTGCATAAAAGGCGCGACCATGGCAAATTGATTTTTGTGGATATCCGCGACAGATACGGCATGACCCAGGTGGTATTTTTCAAAATGAAGGCTGCGGAGGAGCTCCGCAGCGAATATGTAATAGCTGTAAAAGGCATTGTGCAGAAAAGGCCCAAAGGCACAGAAAACCCTGATATGTCTACAGGCGAGGTGGAGCTGGGCGTAGAAGAGCTTGAAATAATGAATCCATCACTTACTCCTCCGTTTGAACTGGATAATGTTGCGGATATTTCAGAGGAGGTCAGGCTGAAATATAGATACATAGATTTAAGAAGGCCGGACGTTCAGAAAAAGCTCATTCTAAGGCACAGGATAATAAAATCAATGAGGGATTTTCTGGATAAGGAGGGGTTCATAGAGGTGGAAACCCCTGTGCTTACTAAATCCACTCCTGAAGGCGCAAGGGATTTCCTGGTGCCGTCCAGGCTTAGCCACGGAAAATTTTTTGCGCTTCCGCAATCGCCACAGTTATTCAAACAATTATTAATGATCTCAGGCCTTGAGAGATATTTTCAGGTAGCCAGGTGTTTCAGGGATGAAGACCTGAGGGCTGACAGGCAGCCTGAATTTACACAGCTTGACATGGAGCTTTCTTTCACGGATGAAGAAGAAATCTTCGGGATCATAGAAGAACTGCTTTTTTCTGTATTCAAAGAATCCATAGGGATTGAATTAAAAATACCTTTCCCGAGAATGTCCTATAAAGAAGCAATGGAAAAATACAATTCAGACAAACCTGACATAAGAGAGAAAAAGCAAGGTTTTCAGTTTTTATGGGTGACGAGTTTTCCATTATTCAGATATAACGAGGAAGAGAAAAAATGGGACATGGAACACCACCCGTTTACATGTCCTCTAGCGGAGGACATGGGACTGATAGAAAAAGAGCCTGCCAGGGTCAGGTCCAGGGCTTATGACCTTGTGATAAACGGGGTGGAGATAGCGTCAGGCAGCATAAGGATTCATAAAAGGGATTTGCAGGAAAAGATATTTAACCGCATAGGTTTGAGTATGGACCAGGCAAGAGAGCGTTTTGGATTTCTCCTGGAGGCATTTGAATACGGCGCGCCTCCGCATGGCGGGATTGCGCTAGGCCTGGACAGGCTGATAGCGCTTATGGCAGGTTCAGATACAATAAGGGACGTGATAGCTTTCCCAAAGACCCAGAAAGCAGGATGTCCATTGACAGATGCGCCGTCAAAGGTGGATGAAAAGCAATTAAAAGAGCTAGGGATAAGAATATAAAACCAGTTCACTGTCAAGTGAACATTATACGAGGAGGGGATATGAAGAATTTGATTTTATGTTGTATTCTGCTGGCAGTGTTTGTTATGTCTGGTTGCGTAATGAGGACATATACCACTGAGATGGACAGGGTTGATCAGGAGATTTATGGGAACAGAGGCGTGATAATGGGGACACCTCCTGCGGTTGAAGATACACAGCAGATAAGAAAGACAAGGACTATATATAATTTGGAAGTGGAGCTTCCTTCAGGATATAAAACATCTCAGGAAATAAAAGACAGGGACCTTCATGGAAACAGAGGCTATGTGCATGGAGGCGTTACTCCTGAAAAAGAGGTTTATATATCTGAAAAAGGCGAAGAACTGGTTTCCGGCTCTACAAGGCTCAGCGGCTCAGGGCTCGGGTCAAAAGCTATGCCGCAGATAGTATACAGCGAGCCTTCTTCGGAAAACACCAGCAACGGAAACGAATATTATGTTGTCAAGAAAGGCGATACGCTTCAGAAAATATCTGAAAAGTTTTTTAAAACTACTACAAAATGGAAAGACATATACGAGGCAAACAAGCATATTCTTAAAACCCCTGACAGGATAAGACCGGGCCAGAAACTTGTAATACCTAAAAGCTAACCTTTAAAAGGCATATGAAGAAAATTCTAAATAAAAAACAGAGGTTTATCAGACTGCCTGATAAATTATCGCATATTCTGATAGCGGTAATCACATGCCTGATACTTGTGTCCATAGTAGAATGGGATGCCAGCTTTTTCGATGCTGAATTCCATGAAGGCGACGTAGTGCTAAAATCTACATACGCGCCTTTTGATTTTAAAATAAAAGGCGATATAGATTATAATGCCACAGAGGCTGCCAGGAAAAACGCGGCAGATTCAATAGCCTCAGTCTATCTTATTGACAGCTCTGTAAAAGAAACGCTTCTGAACAAAGTTGATTCATTCTTCAGTTCAATCCAGGCCCTGAAACAGGATGAAGCAACAGAAGACAGGCTTTTAAAAATTAGGGAAGCCATAACACCTTATAATATACCATTACCTGTTGCCAGCAGTATCCTCGGGCTTAAGGATCCTAAGGATTTTTTTGCAGAAGCAGCCAATATCGTAGAATACGTAACAGATGCAGGCGTTATTCCCGCTTCCGAGCTCGCCAGGCTTAACAAAGACCCTGTAAAGACAATAACCTTGATAGATAAAGTTAAAAACACAGAACAGGCGAAATTTATAGGTGATATCTGGTCGTTTTCAGATATAAGAAAAAAGACAGACTCTCTTTTGACATCTATTAAGGATAGAAAAGAAAAAGCGCTTCTTATAGATTTTATAAGTGCGATATTCAGCCCTAATTTAAAGTATCAGGAGGCAGAGACGGATTTCAGGAAGCAAACAGCTGTTTCAAAGATTAAGCCAGTGTACAATGCCCTGGAGGTTAAGAAGAACGAACTTATAATCAATAAAGGAGAACGCATATCAAAAGAGGACATGCTGAAGCTTGAAGCAATCCAGCAGCGCGAACCTTATCCTGTCAGGGTGGTGGCATTTTTTGGCATCGCGCTTATTATAATTTTATTCATGCTGCTCCTGGTGCTTTATATTGAATTATATGAGCCTGATATTATAGTCGGGAACAAAGAATTGATGCTTCTCGCAACCATATGTGTATTTACGCTTATCGTGGCAAAACTTATAGTGGTCTCTCCTCTGCCCTCTAACCTTATTCCCGCGTCCGCCGCTTCAATGCTTATAGCGTTATTGCTCAATAGCAGGCTGGCAATAATAACAACTTGTTTTTTAAGTATATTGATAGGCATGATTTCAGGCGGCAGGCTGGATATAACAGCAGTGTCTGTTGTAGGCGGCATGATAGGCATATTTGCGGTAAGGGATGTCAGGAGGAGGTCGCAGCTTATATCAGCGGGATTTTTAATCGGCCTTGCCAATATGGTTTATTTTATAGGTATAGGGCTTGTTAATTCCCTGGATTTTCATACATATATGACAGAGGCGTTTCTCGGCATTGTGAATGGCATGGCTTCAGCCATAGTGGTTACTGGCATACTGCCTATTTTCGAAAGCTCGTTCAAGACCATTACTGACATAAGCCTTCTTGAGACAGCGGACCTGAATCACCCTGTTCTTAAGGAGATGGTTATAAGAGCGCCAGGCACTTATCATCACAGCCTTGTGGTTGGCAATTTAGCAGAGGCAGCCTGCGAGACAATCGGCGCCAACGCGCTTCTTGCGCGCGTAAGTTCGTATTTTCACGACATAGGCAAGATAGAAAAAGCGGAATATTTCAGCGAAAACCAGACCGGCGAATCCATGCACGATAAACTTTCTCCCACTATGAGCAGCCTGATAATTACTAATCACGTTAAGAACGGAGTCGAGCTTGCTCAGAAATACGGTTTAAATAAAAGAATTATAAATATAATAAAGCAGCATCATGGCACAGGCCTTGTTTTTTATTTCTTCAAGCGGGCCCTTGAGAAAACAGACAGCGAAGAGGTGTTTGAGGAAGGTTTCAGGTATCCAGGCCCGAAGCCTCAGACAAAAGAGGCAGCGTGCGTGCTTCTGGCTGATTCTGTGGAGGCAGCTTCGCGCACGCTTGACGACCCCACACCTTCCAGTATACAGGGGCTTGTGAAAAAAATTATTAATAATAAATTTATAGACGGCCAGCTGGATGAATGCGAGCTGACATTGAAAGACCTTGAAAAAATAGCAGAGGTTTTTACGCATATTCTTACAGGCATATACCACAGCCGCGTGGAATACCCTGAAGACACAGGAAAGAAAAAATGAAGATAGATATCCAGAACCTGCAGAGTGTGGCAAAGATTGATAAAAGGAAAGTGATAGAGTGCGTGGATCGAGTATTGAATGCGATGGGCGAGAAAGACGCGGAGCTGAGCCTTATGCTTGTGAATGACATGTATATCAGGAACCTGAACTGGAAATACCGCAGGTCTGATTCTGCTACAGATGTCCTTGCCTTTCCCATGAGGGATTCCAGGGGGCTTTCAGGCTCTGTGCTGGGAGACGTGGTTATATCAGCTGAAACAGCGCAGAGGGAAGCTAAGAAAAGAAAAAAAGATTTTCAGGAAGAACTGGACCTGTATTTGATCCACGGCATATTGCATCTTCTGGGTTACAGCGATGAGAAACCAAGGGCCAGAAAAAAGATGCGCGAAAAAGAACGGGAAATATTGAAATTGCTTAAAGGCAAAGGCCGAGAATAGGCAGGTTTTAACCTGCCTGTTTATGAAGGCCTTTGCGACAATATTGTAGGGCATACTTTAGTGTGCCGAAATCACAAATATGCATCAGCAAAGTTTAGTTGAAAGTTTTAACGCAGCCATAGAAGGTTTTGTGTATGTTTTTAAGAGCCAGCGCAACATGAGGCTTCATTTTTTAATGGGGCTTTTTGCTGTGCTTTTAGGGATATTATTGAATTTCACGCATATAGAAATTATAGCTTTATGCCTCACTATAGCGTTTGTTCTTTTTGCTGAGATGTTTAATACAGCCATTGAATACACGGTTGACCTTGTCAGCCAGGAATATCATCCTCTGGCAAGGATAGTGAAAGATATCTGCGCAGGCGCTGTATTGTTGAGCGCGATGATAGCTATTGTGGTTGGTTATATTTTATTTGTCTCCAGGGCAGGCATCAGGATAGAAGATAATATTATAAAAATAAGGGAATCCAGCTGGCATATAACATTTATAATACTCATACTGATTCTTGTGATAGTGGTTTTGAGCAAGCTTTTTTTGAACAAGGGCACTCCTTTCAGAGGGGGAATGCCGAGCGGCCACAGCGCTGTAGCGTTTTCAATAGGGACAGTTATATCTCTGCTTTATCCTAATAGCCTGGTTATATTTCTTGTATTCATACTGGCGTTTCTGGTTGCGAGAAGCAGGGTCAGTTCTCAGATCCACAGTCTCATGGAGGTTTTTATGGGCGCTATGGTGGGGATACTGACAACAGTGTTTATTTTCCAATTATTGAGGAGATAATATGTGGCGTAAAATAAGGACTAATTTTTTTGCAGGGCTGTTATTGGTAATTCCGGTAGTTTTGACTTTCTGGGTGCTGTATTTTGTTATAAGCAGGCTCAATCTTTTATTATTAGAGCCTATAATGAAAATATTCCAGATCTGGCTGCCTGACAGGGTATCTGTGGAATTTTTTACGAAAGCGGCGATATTTTTTATTTTGCTGGCGCTATTGATGCTGACCGGGTTTGCTGCAAGGATTATACTGTTGAGGAATATATTCGGTTTTGGAGAAAGTATTTTATATAAGGTCCCAATGATCAGCACAATCTACAAAGGCCTGAAAGAGATGTCATCCGCTTTTTTATCTAATCATGATTCTATTTTTAAAAGAGTTGTTTTAGTGCAATATCCTAAAAACGGGGTTTATGCCATAGGATTTATTACTTCGGAAGCGCAAGGCGAGGTTCAGAAAAAGACAAAGGAAAATGTCATAAATGTTTTTGTGCCCACCACGCCTAACCCTACTTCGGGCATGCTGGTGCTTGTGCCGCGGGAGGACATTATTCTATTGGATATGTCTGTGACAGACGGGATGAAGATGATTATTTCAGGCGGGGCGTTTACGCCGAAAGCCGATTATGGCGATACAGAAAACAGAAGCGATACTTTTAAAAAAGAAGGACTTCAGGGAAACTAGCTTTATCCTTACTTTTTTTACAAAGGATTTCGGAAAGATAGACGGGATTTTAAAAGGCGCCAGGGGCGTGAGGCCCAGGAGCGACGCGAATCCCATATTTTTCAGTTTAGACCAGGTGGTTTTTTACGAAAAAAAAACAGGAGGCATCTCAATAATATCGCAGTGCGAGGCCCAGGAGGTGTTCCTCAATATACTCAAGGAATGGGCCAGGACTTCTTCAGCGTATTACATGCTGGAATTAGCTGATGTGTTTACTGAAGCAGGCGATAAATCAGAGGATGTGTTTGACAGCCTCTATAACAGTTTCAGGTTTCTGGACAGCGGAAAAGAGGCAGGCAGCATTACAAGGCTTTTTGAGATAAAATTATTAACAGCGCTTGGGCTGTGGCCGGGAGCTGAATATTTCAAATTAACAAAAGGCGCGATGTCCAGCGTCATGCATTTTGAAAAGGAATCCTGGAAATCCGCTTCCAATATGAAATTGACAAAGGATGTGAATAAAGAGATACAAGGGATTACGGGAAAGATAATAGAGGAAAATTTAGACAGGCCGTTAAAAACGATTAGATTTTTATAAAATTATATGTAGGGAACGGTTTTAAACCGTTCCCTACTGATAATCATATGAAAAAGTTATCTTTTCAAGATGTTATAGAGAAATTAAATAAATTCTGGTCAGCGAGGGGGTGCCTTATTGTAGAGCCTCTTGATACAGAAGTCGGAGCTGGCACATTCCACCCAGCCACGTTTTTTAAATCGCTTGGAAAAGAACCGTGGCGCGTTGCGTATGTCCAGCCTTCAAGGCGTCCATGCGACGGAAGATATGCGGATAACCCGTTAAGGCTCCAGCATTATTACCAGTATCAGGTGATAATAAAACCCACAGTCCCTGACATAAGAAAAATTTACATAGACAGCCTTAAATCCCTGGGTATAGATTTAAAAGCCCACGAAGTCAGATTTGTTGAAGATGATTGGGAATCTCCTACGCTTGGCGCGTCAGGCCTTGGCTGGGAGGTCTGGTTAGACAGTTTGGAAATCACCCAGTTTACGTATTTCCAGCAGGTGGCAGGCATAGAATTAGGCCTTGTGCCCTGCGAAATCACATACGGCCTTGAGCGCATATGCATGTTTATCCAGGAGAAATTCAATTTGTTTGAACTGGAATGGCATAACGGAGTAACTTACGGCGATATGCACAGGCAGCATGAAATAGAATATTCCAGATATAATTTTGAAGAGGCTGACATAGAGATGTATTCAAGGATGTTTGAATCTTTTGAAAAAGAAGCGAACAGGCTGTGCGATAAAGGGCTTGTGTATCCAGCGTATAACTTTGTTTTAAAAACGTCGCACGCGTTCAATGTACTGGACGCAAGGGGCGCAATAAGCCAGAACGAGCGTCCCCGTTATATCGCAAGGGTCCGGGGCCTTGCCAAGCGCTGCGCCGACCTCTATCTACCCCGCTAATTCACAAAACAAGTCATACTCGTTTTGTGAATTAGCGGGAGGGTGAAGATAAATATTATGAAGGATATTAGAAATATAAGCGATTTTTTGTTAGAGATTAATGTTGAAGAGCTGCCTGCCAGTTATGTAAGGCCTGCTCTGGATAGGCTGAAAAATGCGTTTATTGAAAAGCTTAGAGCAAAGCACATAGGGCATGGAGATATCGCTGTTTTCGGGACAGCCGGGACTTTGATATGCTTTATAAAGGGTATGCAGATGAAACAGGAAGAGCTTTCGCAGGAAATAAGCGGGCCTCCAAAAAAGATAGCATTTGATGAAGATAATAATCCTACGCCACAGGCAATAGGCTTTGCAAAAAACCAGGGCGTGGAAGTAAAAGACCTGAAAACAAAATCAACCCCGAAAGGCGAGTATGTCTTTATTGTTAAAAAAGTAAAAACCAGGCTTACTAAAGAGGTGATCAGCGAAATTGTCCCTGAAATTATAAAATCAATGAATTTTCCAAAGACAATGAAATGGGACGATTCCGGCATAAGGTTTGCAAGGCCCATAGAGGCTATTATGATTTTGCTGGGCAAAGAAAATATAAAGGTAAAGATAGGCAATGCGCCGATCAAAACCGCCAAAGGCCTTTCAGCAGGTTCGTACCTTAAAAAACTTGAAAAGATATGTCTTTTAGACCAGGGCAGGAGAAAATCAGAAATAGAAAAGATGATAAATAGCGCTCAGAAGAAACTTGGCCTGGATGAATATATTGATAAGAACCTTCTTGAGGAGACCAATTTTCTTGTAAAGTCTCCAGTGCTGATGGTAGGTGAGTTTGACCAAAAATTTCTTCAGGTTCCAAAAGATGTCCTGGCTGCCAGCATGTCCAAATACCAGAGGATATTCACTGTTTCAAAAAATAAAGAGCTGGTAAACAAATTTATTGCTGTCCTTGACGGCAAAGGCCGCAACCTGGCAAAGATGAGGAAGGTATACGGCAATATTCTGGAAGCAAGGCTCAAGGACAGTTTGTTTTTTTACAACGATGATGTAAAAAAGCCCCTATCGGAGCATACCGCTAAATTAAAAGACTTGATTTTTCATAAGGATTTAGGTAGTATGTTCGAAAAAATCCAAAGGCTTGAGGCGCTTTCGTCTTTTATATGCGAGAGGTTAGGCGTAGGCGCTGCAGAAAAAGAGGATATAAAAAGGGCAGCGTATCTTTGCAAGTCAGACCTTGTTACGCAGATGGTTGGAGAATTTCCCAGCCTTCAGGGTGTAATGGGGATGGAATACAGCCTTAAAAGCGGGGAGAAAGAAAGCGTTGCGAGAGCTATAAAAGAGCATTATCTCCCGAAAGGCCTGGACGATAATTTGCCTGAGACAACACAAGGGGCGATACTCGCAATAAGCGACAGGATTGATAATGTAGTTGGCCTTCTTGGCGCAGGCATAGATGTGAAGGGGAGTTTTGACCCTTTCGGGATCAGAAGGAACAGCCTTGGCCTGATTCAGATTATAAAGCATAAAGGCTTCAGGATAGATTTAATAAGCCTAATTGACAAGGCAATAGAGTTGTATATTAGCTCCGATCGCCGATCGGATGGATACGATCGGCGATCGGAGCTAAAAGGTAAGTTTAAGTTACCGCCTGAAAAATTAAAGAATAAGATAATTAATTATATAAAAGAAAGGCTTGAATTTCTAACGCCTGAAACCAGGCCTCTTGAATTAAAGCAGGCTGTGTTTGCGTCTGGTTCGGCTGATATTGTGGATACGTTTGCCAGGGTAAAGGCCCTCTCTGAAATAAGCAGTGAAAAATATTTTCTAAAGGCAGCCAAGGTTTGCGAGAGGACCAGCAATATTCTCAAAGGCGCCAGAGGCGAAAAAACAGGCATGGTAGACCAAGGCCTTTTAAAGGAGGATCTGGAAAAAGAGGTATGGAAGGCGTACTCAGCCAATAGCAAGAGGATTAAAGATCTGATCGACAAAGAGGATTACAAAGAAGCTACAAAGGCATACGCTGATGCGTTTTTTGAAGTCCTGCACAAATTTTTTGACAATGTGTTTGTAAATGCGGAAGACATGCTGTTGAGGTCTAACAGGCTTGCAATGATGCAGGCCATTAACAAGCTCTACACAAATGATGTAGCTGATCTGGCAATGTTGCCACAAATAGCAGTAGAGTGATAAGTTAGAGGCAAAGTAATATTCCAGCTGCGCTATCCGGATACCGCATCCGGATAGCGCAGCTGGATGTAGTTAGAGTAAAAAAAGAAACATAGATAAGGAGGATAAGTAACAAAGATGGCAAAAATGGTTTACTTCTTCGGCGGTGGAAAAGCAGACGGAAACGAAAGCATGAAAAATCTTTTAGGAGGCAAGGGCGCAAACCTTGCGGAAATGGCAGGCCATAAGGACATGAGACTGCCTGTTCCTCCTGGTTTCACAATCACGACAGATATATGCATATATTATTATCAGAATAAAGGCAAATATCCAAAGGGGCTCAGGGAAGAGGTTGAAAAAAATCTAGCAAAGGTTGAGAAGTTGATGGAAAAAAGTTTTGGCGATACAGACAATCCTCTTCTTGTTTCTGTGCGTTCAGGCGCTCGTAAATCAATGCCTGGAATGATGGAGACAGTTTTAAACGTAGGCCTTACCGAGAAAACAATACCCGGCCTTATAAAGCAGACCAAGAATGAAAGATTTGTCTATGACGCATACAGGCGCCTCATAATGATGTATTCTGATGTTGTTATGGAAAAGGCATCCGGCGTTGAGCCTGAAGGCGATATGGGAATACGCAAACAGCTTGAAAAAATCATGGACGCTGTAAAGTATAAAAAAGGCGTAAAGAACGATACTGATTTAGGCGCAGAAGACCTTAAAAAGCTTTGCGCGGAGTTTAAGAAAAGGATAAAAGATGCGCTTAAAAAGGAATTCCCTGATGACCCTTACGAGCAGTTATGGGGCGGGATAAGCGCTGTGTTTGCTTCATGGAACGGCAAGCGCGCGATTTCCTACAGAAGGATTGAAAATATCCCTGATGAATGGGGCACAGCAGTGAACGTGCAGACAATGGTTTTCGGCAACATGGGCAATGACTCCGCCACAGGAGTTGCTTTTACAAGAAATCCAGGCAATGGAGAAAATGGTTTTTACGGCGAATATCTTGTAAATGCCCAGGGCGAGGATGTTGTAGCAGGCATCAGGACGCCAGCACCTATAAACGGGTATTCATCAAGCGAGCACAATAAAGGCCTTGTAACACTTGAAAAATTCATGCCTGTGATTTACAAAGAAATCTGCGACATAAGGAATAGGCTTGAGAAACATTACAGGGATATGCAGGACATAGAATTTACCATTGAAAAAGGCAAACTCTTCATGCTCCAGTGCCGTTCAGGCAAAAGAAACGGGCCTGCTGCTGTTGCAATGGCAGTTGATATGGTAAAGGAAAAACTTATAGACGCGAGGACAGCAGTAATGAGAGTTACTCCTGACCAGATGGATGAATTATTGCACCCGATAATCGACCCTAAGACAGAAAAATTAAGCAAACCTGTTGCAAAAGGTTTGCCTGCAGGTCCTGGCGGGGCAGGCGGACAGGTGGTATTTACAGCGGAAGAGGCGGTAAAGTGGAAAAAAGAAGGCAAGAAAGTAATACTTGTCCGAGAAGAGACAAATCCTGAAGATGTTGAAGGCATGAGGGCAGCTGAGGCAATACTTACTGTGAGAGGCGGGATGACTTCTCACGCAGCCCTTGTTGCGCGCGGCTGGGGCAAATGCTGTATCGTCGGCTGCGGAAGCATGGAAGTTAATTTGAACGCGAAAGAATTTTCTGTCAGCGGAAAGACTTTTAAAGAGGGCGACTGGATAACTTTGAACGGCACAAAAGGTTATGTGTACGAAGGCAAACTTCCGATGATGGATGCGACAGAAGAAAACGAGATCTTGAGTAAATTTTTGAAGATATGCGATTCTGTCAGAAAATTAAAAATCAGGACCAATGCCGATACCCCCATCGACGCGAAGAAAGCCAGGGCATTCGGCGCAGAGGGCATAGGCCTTTTCAGGACAGAGCACATGTTTTACGGCAAAGGTTCGGAAATCCCTCTTTTTAAGTTAAGAAAAATGATAGTTTCAAAAACAGCTGAAGAGAGAATAGAGGCGCTTGCCGAACTTTTTGAACATGTAAAAAGCGATATAAAAGGCACCATGGAGGCAATGGAAGGTTATCCTGTTACAATAAGGCTTCTGGATCCGCCTCTGCATGAGTTTGTGCCGCACGAAGAAGCAAAACTGAAGGAACTTGCGGAAAGCCTGAATATCTCCATGGAGGAATTAGAGAAGAGGGCCGTAAATTTGCGCGAGTCAAATCCTATGATGGGCCATCGCGGAGTCAGGCTCGGGATAACCTATCCTGAGGTAACCCAGATGCAGGTGCGCGCAATACTTGAATCAGCGTGCGAACTTATCCAGGCAGGCAAAAATATTTCTCCTGAGATAATGATCCCTGTTGTGTGCGACAAGAATGAACTCGTAAACCAGAAAAAAATAGTGGAAAAGGTTTATCAGGAGGTCATTGCTAAATATAAGGTAAAGAAACTGCCTTATATGTTCGGCACGATGATTGAAATCCCAAGGGCGGCGCTTATGGCGGGCAAGATTGCCGAAGACGCTGAATTCTTTTCTTTCGGTACCAATGATCTTACCCAGATGAGTTTCGGTTTTTCAAGGGATGACATGGGAGGATTTATCACCGACTATCTTGAAAAGGGTATCCTGCCGAGCGACCCGTTTCAGACAATAGACCAGGACGGAGTCGGCGAACTTATAAAGATGGCAATAGAGCGCGGCAGAAAAACGCGCAAGGATTTAAAGGTAGGTATCTGCGGAGAACACGGGGGAGAACCTAAATCAGTCGAGTTCTGCCACAGGGTTGGCATGAACTACGTAAGCTGTTCGCCTTTCAGGGTGCCTATTGGCCGGCTTGCAGCAGCGCAGGCAGCAGCAAAAGAGAAAAAATAGCGCGAAGCTCCGCGCATTAAAACATATGGATGCTATAAAATTATATCTCAAGGCAATAAAGGACACCCCTCTTCTGACAGCGGAAGAGGAAATATCCCTGGCAAAAAAGGTTATGGCAGGCAATGTTCACGCCCAGAAAAGAATGATACAGTCTAATCTAAGGCTTGTGGTGAGCATTGCTAAAAGGTATTCGAAATTAGGCGTTCCCATGATGGACCTTATAGAGGAAGGGAATCTCGGCCTTATGAAAGCGGTAAAAAAATATAACCCGCACAAAGGCTACAGATTTTCCACCTACGCGGCATGGTGGATAAAGCAGTATATTACAAGGGCCATTGCGAATCAGGGCAAGACCATCAGGATACCTGTTTACATGACAGAGATAATAAATAGATGGAAGAGGGTTACCGAGCAATTGACCCAGAAATACGGGAGAAAGCCCAAGACAAAAGAGGTTGCCAAGCTGATGAGGCTTCCGATGAGGAAGATACGCGAAATAAGCGAAACAGCCACCAAGATTTCTTCCCTTGACGCGCCTATCGGCGAAGAAGGCACAGGACAGTTTATAGACCTTATTGAAGATGAAGCCAATATTTCTCCTACTGACAATGTTACTGACACTCTCAGGCGTGAAAGAGTAGTCCAGCTTCTGGACCGCATGAATGAGCGCGAAAAAAAGATTCTGGGTTTAAGATTTGGCCTGACCGATGGAATTACGCATACCTTAGGCGAGACAGCAAAAATGTTTGGAATCACAAGAGAAAGAGTCAGGCAGATAGAAAGCGCGGCGCTTGATAAATTGCGTTTGTTTATAATGCAGCAGACCGGCGAAATGGGAGAATACTAACCATACATGTCATTGCTTCGCTTCGCTCGCAATGACAATTTTATAAGTTATGAACAACCTTAAAAAATATATCAGAAGTGTCCCTGATTTTCCTAAAAAAGGAATCCTGTTCAGGGACATCACAACGCTTATCGGTAACAGCAAGCAATTCAAAAAGGTTATTGACGGCCTTGCTGAAAGATATGCTGATAAAAAAATAGATACAGTTTTGGCAGTAGAATCCCGCGGGTTTATTTTTGGCGGGGCCCTTGCTTACAAGCTGGG
>CAKKRB010000033.1 GCA_919902485.1 Omnitrophica bacterium GWA2_41_15
AATAAAAAACCTCCCCCGATCCGCGATCGGGGGAGGTATGAAGTGATGAAACCCTAAAGGGTTAATTCCCTTTTACTTATTCTCAACTGCCGGAACTGGCTGCTGCGGAACGTTTCCTGATTCCCTGATCTCCATAGCATCCCTGTTCAGGTCATACATCTTGTTCGAATCCATTTTGAAATTAAACTTCTTTTCCAGCTGCTTGTCAATTTCTTGAATATTGTTCTGTTCCATTGAAAAATAGGCCTGCAACACGCCCATCCTGCCGAATGTCGCCTGTTTCGCTACATAAAGCTGCTCAAATTCCTGCATTTCTTCTTTTGACTTAAATTTACACACCACCTTCTGTTCTTCAGCCGGCTTTGCTGCAACTGCTTCAGCCTTTGCTGCTGGAGCCTTAGCATCCTTTGCCAATACTGCGCTATTAGACAAAACTACAATACCTGCTACCGCAAATACCGCGACCAACGTTAAAACTAAAAATTTTTTCATCGCCACCCCTCCTTTTTAAAAAATATTACACTTTACAACAAATTTAAAACAATTTCTTTTTAGCCGGCTCGATAGGAGCTTTTACTGCTGGCTTTACCTCAACTACAAGCGGCTTTGGAGCTGGCGCTGCCTGCGCTTTCACTGCAGGGGCAACAGGAGCCGCTGCTACTGGCGATACTGTAGAAGTTTGCGCTTGCATAACAGGCTTTGGCGTTTCTGCCGCAGGCTTAGCTATATCATCAAGCCTTCTCTTAGCTTCATTTTTTATCCAGTCCTCTTTTGCTTCTACAGTCAATTTGCCAAGTATTATCTTTGCCTCTTCTTTTTTCCCGGCATTTATAAGCATATCCGTACTTCTAAGTGTATAACTCATATTATTGGGATCCATTGCCTGAGCTTTTTTAAGCTGTGTTATGGCTCCATCAATATCTCCCCATTTATTCAACGCCTCTGCATATCTTGATAAAATACCTGCATCATTGGTTACCTTTGCTGCCAGAGACTGCCATGCGCCCTTTGCCTCGTCTTTTTTATTAACCCTGTCGTAAATATTGGCAAGCCGCTCTAATAAATATGGCTCATTTGGCGCCATCTGAATTATTTTTACCAATTGAACTGCTGCTTCGCTGAACTTGTTGTTTGACTCATATAGGTCAGTCAAGCGGTTATTTACAGCCCTGTTATCAGGAAATGTATCTGCTGCCTTTGCATATACCCCAAGCGCTAAAGCATTTTCGCCTTTTTTTAAATATAAGTCTCCAAGCCGTTTATATAAGCTCATATCTCTTGGATTTTTCTGTAAATCCGCCTCGTAAGCTTTGGCAATATCATCCAGTTTATTCTGCTTCTGATAAATATTTAAGAGTTCTCCGCCTGCCCAATCCTTAAGCCACTCGTCCTTGGCTGTGTCTAAAAGCGCCTTATACGCTGCCTCGGCTTTATCTAATTTTTCTGCCCTCACATATAAAGACGCTAAATTCTGAGCATACCCTGTATTAGCGGGATCAAGCTTAGCTACTTTTTCAGTCAAGGCTATGGCGCTGTCCATGTCATTTGCATTGCTGTAAAAATTTGCCGCTTGTATTAGAATATTCGCGTCATTAGGCTTCTTTGACACAATGTCCTTCCATACAGAAGCTGCCTTTTCCTTATCGCCAGCCATGCTAAAGGAATTTGAGAGCATCTGATAATACCATGTATTATCGGGCTTTAATGTGGTTAATTTCTGATATATTGCGCCTGATTTTGCATAATCCATTTTCTGATTATATAAATTCCCCAGCCGGTTTAAAAAATCTTCATTATTAGCTAAAAGGCTTGATGATTTTTCATAAAGCGCTATTGCTTTGTCTATCTTGTTAGCGCGGATATACGCGTCGCCCAGCGTAAATATAACATTAGCCATTATAGCAGGATCAGTATCGCTATAGGCGCTTACTTCTGCAAAAATAGCTTCTTTATCCTGGTTTTTGTCAGCATAGGCCGTAAACGGCATCAGGAACAAAACGGCTAAAACAACAAAAATTGCCTTACGCATGAGCTCCTCCTTTGTTTTACATTGTTTTAAATAAATTTATATGCTTATTTTATTGATTAGCAATATAAAAGTCAAGGTCTTTTTCAATCTCCTTGGCGCCATATAAAAATTTACTCTCAATAAAAACTGCCGGCGGTTTGGGATTGAAAAATCCCTTCTTAGCCCTCTGGTCATATTTATTCTGTAGATCTATTAAGAATGCAAAGGCTTCAGGGTTATCAATATTATATTCTACTATTAAAATTTTATCCTTATATTTATCCTTTATAACTGGCAAAAATTTCTCCCTGACCTCGTTACACTCACTGCAGCCAGGCGTATAAAACAGCATTACCAGCTTTGCATCTTTAGAAATGACTTCGGCTCCGTTCGCCGAACGAAACTCTTTTCCGTTCGGCGAACGGAGAGCAGATTCTGTATCAATAACTGTCCCCTTTATTCTCCACACCGCATCTTTTGTCACAGGGTCATTTGAAATTATGTGGAGGGATTTCTCAAACTGGCCAATAACTTTATTAGTATCAAGCCTTATGGCGATAAAAATGCTCTCGCCTGGCTTTACCTGGACAACCTTTGTAGGGAACGGTTTCAAACCGTTCCCTACATCAACGTTGGTTTCGTGATTACCAGGCCATCTCGGGTCTGTCACCTCAAAACACCCGCAGTTTGAATATACCTTTTCAATCACTAAATCAGCTTTGCCCTTATTCTTAACCTCAACCTTAAAATCCAGAAGCCCGCCTTTTTTCACTTCGCCTATATCAGCATCTTTTGTAACTATTTCTATCTTAGGCCCAGATTCCGCAGCTAAACAAAACATGCTTCCTATTACTAAATAAGTTGACAAAACTAACACTGTTAGAAGTGTCAACTTATTTT
>CAKKRB010000034.1 GCA_919902485.1 Omnitrophica bacterium GWA2_41_15
AATTCATCCCCTTCCCTGAGCCTTATCTTCAGCCCAAGGTTGCCTTTTATAATCTCTCCCAGAGTTTTCTCTATCCTGTAAACAGGTCCCGCTATCTTGTGTGAAAACAAAAGCCCGAGTATAAAAACCAGAGGCGAAATCAAAAGAAGATTGCGTATCAGCGCTAAATTCGTAGCCCTCAAAATATATACAAGTCTTCCCTGAGGATAGACACTCGCAAGCTTATCTCCAAGAAAATGCCAGGCAGTCGCGAAAACAGTCCATCCTGTAACCAGGGAAGCCAGAAGCGCAAGGCTGAACACAAGCCCTATATACCGGAACTGCAGACCTTTCTTTATGATATATTTTCTTCTTCTGAAAACAGGATTAGCAGGCATTATTCCCCCTCTCTCCTTAAATTTATCCCTCTTCTTACGGTAAAAATTACCTTATTATTTTTAGAACTGTTTATGAGCGCCATGACGCTGTCCATCGGAAGATATCTTGTAATATTTTTATCTACCGCTATTACAAAGTCCCCTTTTTTAAGCCCTGCTGCGCCGCCTTTTTTTTCAGGTGCAATATCTTTTATAATAAGCCCTTCGTATTCAAAACCCAGCGAAATGCCTAATTCTTTATAAAGATTCCCTGCTGTATCCACAGGCACGGAGATTTCTTTTTCTAAAATTATCTTTACTTCTGAATAACTCGGCCCTGTCAATTCCGCCAGGACATCTTCAAGCCTGCTGTAACGTATAAGCCTGCCCCATATCCCCACAAGAAAATCGCCTTTTTCAATGCCTGCCTTTGACGCGCTGGAACCAGGCACCACCTCGCTTATTCTAAAAATACCGTTATTTTCCGTAAGGACAATCCCTGTTCCTTCTTTAACCAGGCTCTCCTTGCTCTTTACAATAGGCGCTGGTTTCTTGTTTTTCCTTGTCTGCCATTCAATGGCCATATTGTGCAGCTCTACGTCTTTTTTCGTCCTCTTTTCTTCCTCGCGCCACATCTTTGCATGGCTTGCAAGATAAGCCTCTCTAGCTTCTTTGTATTCAGGGTTTATATCCATAGCTTTTTTATAATAAAACGCTGCTTTATCATACCAGCCTTTTTCGTCATAAGCCCTTCCCATTTGCATAAAATTCTGTTCAGGCGTATCGTACTCAATCCTGTCTATGTCTTTACGGAAAACATA
>CAKKRB010000035.1:0-1351 GCA_919902485.1 Omnitrophica bacterium GWA2_41_15
ATGTTCGGAAATAATATTAAGGATAAAACTACCTATCGACCCTCCACCTTCTTCGCTTCTTCTTGTGTAGTCTCTTCCTATGGTAAATTTATATCTCAAATTAACAGGATTGCCTAAAAGCGTTAAGTCCTGGCTGAATATTGCAGGCTTAGCACTATTCCAGTGATCCAGTATCTTTGTTATCTGCCCAGATTCTGTTACGCCTTGTATCATATATTCTTTCATCTTCTCTTTAATTTTTTCTATTGCCTGGGTCAGGCCACTAAAGTAAGTATCAGGATCTATGCCTTTATCATCGGCATGGTTGCCTTTTGCTACAAGAATCGATACTGTCCCAGGAAAATCTACTCCCCAAACCGTATTATTTACCCAAGGTGTATGGCCGCGTCTCTCGCCATGACTTGATTCTTCAACATCGACCACTATTTTTGTATCGCCTATTCTACCGTTATCGCCAGTAACCTCAGGCCTATTATCTTTATGGCTATAAGTTTGCCCTGTAGGTTCCCATTCCAATTCTCCTCTTTCAACATGGCCTTCTTCTGGTCTGGTAACAATCCATGTAATATAATCATCCCAATAGTAATCTTGCCAATGGCCTTTTTCTGGAACGTCGATAACCCAAACCCATTCACCGTTAATCCACTCTAAATGGCCTTGTTCCTCCTGATCTATAACGTATTCTCTTTTGGTTGCAGCACCTGGGGGGCCCTGGCCTTCAACCCACCCCCCTATCCAGTAACCTTCTTCTTCAACATCTACAACTATTCTAGTAGCTCCTTGAAATTCACCTCCGCTAACTGGAGGTCGATTTTCAGAGCCTACATAAGTTTGTCCTGTAGGTACCCATTCCAATACTGCCCTTTCAACATGCCCCACCTCTTCAACATCAATAACTGTGCGGTCATGCTCTCCTGTCTCAAATATTCTCTTTGGCTCTCCTAAATTATTAGTCTCCCCCTCAGCAGTGCTGGCCCTGCCTTGATGCCACCACGGCCCGTGCGTACGCGTATGCCAGTGCGCAAATTCATCGTCACTATGGACTCCAACAAAGCCGTAAAACTGATCGTTTTCAAGCTTTATGCCATGGGCTCTTAAATCAGGATATCCAACCCGAGGCGGAGTTCCATCATAATTATTTATCGTTCCCCACTTTGTCCTTTTTTCCTGCCTTGTAATCTTGTAGGTAAAATCCCATTTTTTATAAAGCGCATTCCATTTTAATGTAAATGTATCAAAGTTATTTTCACCAACGTCTATAGTTACAAATCCTTTTACAGACCTTACGTTATTTTTAATAGGCTCCAGATACTTTACTGACCTGGAGCCCAGGGCCTCTTCGCCATTAGCA
>CAKKRB010000035.1:1451-6858 GCA_919902485.1 Omnitrophica bacterium GWA2_41_15
AATAGGCTCCAGATACTTTACTGACCTGGAGCCCAGGGCCTCTTCGCCATTAGCACTGGATTTAACTTGTATTACATAAGTCCCGTCATCTTCTTTAATAATGCTTGCAACTCTAATTTCACTTACTTGATTTGTCTGCCTCCAGTTTAAATGCGTATCGCCAGGATATGGAATTCCATCATAGAAAGAATTGCTTGTACCAGGTATTAGGCCATCCGGCCCTTTACCTGGAACAACATTTTCGATAATTTTTATATCAAACTCCTCAGGAAAACCAAACTTATCATCATATATTTTTCTTACTGTTGTAGAATTTAGTGGTTTGCCTCCTACCATTTCTATGCCTTGACTAAAAGTTTGGTATTTATCGTAAAAGGCCTTTTCTACTTCAGAATATGCGTTTTTTATTCCGTCAAAATCATTCCTAAAGACATTAAAGGTTTTTGTATCTGGGATAATGCCTCCATCTGGCTTCCCTAATTCCCTATCAAGCTTAATATAACCCGTAGCCAGGCCTTCAAGCATCCAGTTGATGCCGTAAACATGGTAGCCATTGCCTTTGTAAAGTTTTTTGGTGACTGGGTCAAATCTTACCACCTTTGCAAATGATATTGATGGCCCTGCCTTCTTTTTGCTTGTATTGCCTGAATAAACATCTGCTTCTCTTACGCCTTTTTCCTTCTCACCACCCTCATCAGCAACAAATTTCATTGCATGAATACTGGAGGTGCTCTCCTCTCCGATATCATCAACCCATATCTCTTGATTTGCGCCGTCTAGCCCAGGCTCAGTAATAGGTTTTATAACTATTTTTTTACTGGTATCGGTAGTTTTGCCTGTAGTCTGGTTATTGTCTTTTGTTTTTGTATAGTATCTAATGTCTCTTGTTGTGCCAATACCTTCTCTGTCCAGAAACAGATTAGAAGTGCTATCATGATATGCCCAGGCTTTTTGGCCTTGTATTTCGTTGCCATTCTCATCTTTCACTGGATCTTCTCTCCAGCCTTTATTCTTTTGAATAAGCCTTATGCGCCTGTGGTTTCTGTCGATAATCTCCCCGCTGCCATCTACACCTGTTCCAACTTCTCTCCATAGTTCCATTCTACTTGTAGCGCTCTTCATTAAAACATACCGAGTTACCTTGTCGTTTTTAGACCAATCCCATGGCTTACGAATAAACTCTTGATAGACATCCTTGCCATTCACATTATCACCCGAACCTTTTGAGTGCCGCACATCACGATCAAACCCTGAACTATCTGTGAATTTTAACTTCCATGTTTCATTTTGATTTGACCATGTTTGGCCATTAGTCCCATAGTCACGCGTAAATTCATATGTAGATTTCCCGTCATTAGAAGTAATGACCCATGTCTCAGACTCACTATAACCCCATATCCAGCCGCCTGTTTGCTGATCGTGCCCATCTAACATTCTATAATAACTGGAAGTGTCTATAAAACTGTAGGTAATAGATGCTTCATTCCAATTCCCTGGATACCCATGCGCAATATAGTCTGCTAATTCTGAAGAATTACTAGGATTATACCCTGTGGGCGGTGCTTTAAACCTGGGATCGGATGGGCCTACTTTATTAATGGGAACCTTGCGCGTAAAACCAGGAGGTTCGTCAGGTATCGGCGGTGCGCCTGATTCAGCTCCTCTTATTATTTTTAATTCCTCAATAGGTAAGGGGGTTATATTTGCAGGCAGATTCAGTGTTAATATATTGCCATTCCATATATTATTAAATTCTTCCACCGTAGAAGTAACTTCTTTTCCATTATCAATATATTTCACATTTCCGTCTTTTATCTCAGTAACTATAACGTAGTGGTTACCGCCTACATGCGCAATCACTGATTCACCCATGTCTTTTAGCTGGTCAAATGTCAATCGCGCTCCTTTCAGGACCGCGCCTTTTGACTCTGCCGCCTTTATAATAGAATACATTGAGAGAAGTAGCTCACCTGTTGCATTTTCAGGTGTAATAACGCCTGTCAAAATATCAACCAATAACGCTGTGTGGGCCAGTTCCTCTTTTGTAACTCCTATTCTTAAAGTAGAAAGCATATTATATAAGACATCCACTGCGCAGTTTATGACTTTTGTGGTTGCCTTATAAAGCCATGTGATAATAGTAGCTATCCCTGCGCTTGTCAGGTTCACTATTGCCACATTCCCAAGGCCAATGCTTTTTAAGAAAGACTCTTTTTCCGGCTGGGCCATAGCCTGGAGGCTCTGTAACTTATTCTCTAGATCAGACAGCATCCCACCGGTATCTGAAAATGGATTTAATAAATTGCCTTCTGTGGAAGATTTAATGACCCTTGCCTCGCCGTTTATAATCGCATAATCCTGAACCGTGTGGGTAGAGTAAGTATCTCCAAATACATCCTGGCCTGTAGTATCTGTATAACCCTGCGCATATATCAGATTTCCCACATCATTATAGATATACTCAACAACGCTTTCACTCGCAGTTTCTGAGCCAAATATGTCTTCTGAGCTATTAAAAGTAACAGAGGCTGTCCTCCTGGCCTGGGAAGCAATTATGTCATAATAGTCAATAGTCTTAGACGAGGTCCTGTTCCCAAATACATCCAGGCCTTCTGCAGTGCTGTATCCAACAGCATCAACCATAAGATTTTTATCGTTATATTTATACTCTACAAAGCCTGTAACTGTGGTTTCTGAACCGTCTGCATTATCATATCTTGTCTGGCTGACATTATTGACTAACTTAAGCTCACCATTTACGAGCTGATATATATGGTCTGTGCTACCGCTATAGAAGTTTGCAAAGATATCTTCGCCATTTACTACAGTCTGGCTCACTGCGCTGGCTAATTTTTCCTTCTGGCTAAGCGGATCGTATTCATATGCATAGTTAGTGGTAGTCTTACTTTTACTTGTGCTTAAATCTAAGTTTTCCTGCGAATCCTCTGAAACCACAGAAATAAGCTTGTGGTCCTTATAAGTAGCTTTCCAGTCTGTAGTATAGATATTCCCATAGCTGTCTTTTGTTATCTGGTGATAGCTTGTAAGGTCGTCGCCGTCATAAGTAGGATTTGACCAGTCTATTGTAGAGCTGATGTTTCCAAGGGCATCCCATACAATCTCATGGTATGAAGTGTATTTTTTAGCGCTATTATAGGCATCTCTGGTAGTAGACCAACCCCGAATATTAGTCGTTCCGTATGGGTCAGTAATAGCTTCTATATAGCTCAGGAGATATTTACCTGCATTTGTTGTAGAATCAGCCCACCATACAGAATCAGGGGAATAAGTAGCATTGCGCCGCTGGATCTTTGTAACATTGCCAAGGGCATCTATAACCTCTGCATCATATGAAGTCATAAGCCTGTCGTTGTTATATCTCATGTTTTTAGTGTTTTTGATGCTCTTATAACCGTAGGAATCAGTTATCGGTTCGTTTTCAATGGAAGAAGGAAGTCCGTCTGTGTAATTTACCCTTGACCCATCTTTATTTAGCGCATAGCTGAATTCTCCTCCTGCTGCAGCGGCATTGGTCGTAGCGCCCCTTGCCTTATTCAGCTGGTCCTGGATATCCTGAACGCCCTGGCCTTTTTGCTGCTCTTGGAGATATATAGACTTATTTATCTGATATTGATTATAGATATTTCTTGTACGTTCCTGCTCTATGTTCTGGCGGCGCTGCATCTCTTCCATCTGGCGCTTCATCATTTCTTTTACAGTATCAAGCCTCTGGAATCCTGAATCTTCTTCATATTTTTTGGAAGGAATAAGCTGGCTTCTGAAGGAAATCTCTGTTTCTTCAGGCTTTTTTGCAGGGCTTGGTTTTTTGAAAATATTTTTGGATATGAAGTCTTTTATTTTGGGGATAAAATTTGGAGTGGTTTTAAATAGCGGGAGTGGAGAAAAGTCTACGGCCCAGGCTATGTCATAAGATATAAAAGTAATAACCAATATAACAGCTATTACTTTAATCCATTTTTTGTTCTGCCAGTCTAACATCGGCCTTGCCCCCGCATTTAAAAAAAATAGCCGAATCGCCAAACTCTTAATACCTCTTTTCGGCAACTCGGCTATCCTTGTCAGGATCCTTGGTTTTGCGCCCCATGATTACTCATGGTTTGCTATTATCGGAGAGGCTAAACAATTTATTTTAAATACTTTTTAAATATCATTAATTAATCTTGAAAAATAAAAGACTATATTCCTTACACTATATAGTATATACTATTATATATAAATTGTCAATAGCAAACTTATTTAATATGTTTCAAAAGTAAAATTCAGCCTTAAAAACATCACAAAATTATGCGCCTTTTTCAACCTTTGATTTTATGTCCAAAAGAAGTGCTATTATTTCAGCTGTTACCAAAAACATAAAGAAATACACTACTCCTAATAATATCCCTATGAAACCTGTTGCTCTTGGCGCTTCAGGAGTTCCTCCACCTATGAATATAACAATACTGGCTATTATTCCTACAGCTAAAGAAGCCCATGCTAAAACCTTGAATATTATAGTGCTTACTTCTAACAGTTTGTAATTCTTACCCATTACATCCCCCTTTCTTTAACTTGTTTATTTTAAACTAGTTATAATATTATGATACTGTTATGATACGGTTAATTGGTAGCCCTAAGGGGATTTGAACCCCTGTCTTCAGATCGAGAATCTGACGTCCTGGACCAGGCTAGACGATAAGGCCTTTTATTGTTCTCCAATCAGCATCTTTACCTGGCCTCATGCTTCTTCTTTTCAATCAAATTTCTTATTTATAATCTATCTAAGTTTGTCTATAAGTTTTTGCTTGCATAATGTAGCTACTATTTTAATGATTTTTTTTGAATTGTCAAGGCGAAATTTAACTTTTTTTATACTCGATAAATAATAAAAACGTTGACATAGCATATCTTATTAGGTATTATTCTTTATAAGAATAAAATATGGCTACTGTAATAGGGACAGGTATAAGCACTAGATTAGATTCCTTCATGGCAGGCAAAGAAGCTGCCTTAAGCTCGTATTATCAAATAGGAAGAAGCGACCCAAGCATAATAATTACTTTTATATCAGCTATATTTGACCAAGAGGTCGTCATAAAAGGCATACATTCCGTAATAAGAGACATCCCTCTTTTAGGATGCTCCAGCGCAGGCAGTATATCAATCCACGGTTCTCATAAAGATTCCGTAGCTGTATTTATCATAAGTTCAAATTCTATAGAATTTTCTTGCGGCATAGGCTATGATATAAGCAAAAATTCAAGGCTGGCTGGAAGTAAGGCCGCCAAGCAGGCTTCCAGCCATGCGCATAATATAAAACAGGCTTATATTATGCTCTCTGACAGCCTGGCTGGAAATAATACCGATGTCTTAAGGGGTTCCCAGGAAATACTCGGGACCAGGTTTC
>CAKKRB010000036.1 GCA_919902485.1 Omnitrophica bacterium GWA2_41_15
TTAAGACTAAAATTATACCATCTGGATTAAACTATGACAAGAGGAAATTTTTGAAGTGTCGAGATGCAACTTATTCAGCTAATTTAGCGACTTTTTCAGCGTATTCTTTCAGGACTACCCTTGTCTGCCTGAGTTCAGCAGAAAGCCCTCTGGCTATATTAAGAAGCCTGTGAGAAAGAAGCGCAAAACTTACATTAGAAAGCGCCAGTAAAAATAAAAATTTATCCGCTTTAGTAATGATTAAGAAATATACTAGAAAAAATATGCCCATAATAATAAGATACCGATTAACCCTGTCAACTGCCTGCATGAACATTTCTTCTTTTGTTTTACCTTCCATTTCTTATACCTCCTATACAAATTTTAAGGCTGGGGTTTTAAGGTGACTACTATATAATCCGCGTTTTTATCATAAAGTATCTGTATAATCTTATTACTAAGCGTAATATCTTCTTTTTTTATCCCCTCGATTCCTGTCTTTAAAGAATTGAACTTATCAAGTATCTCGCTTATCCTTGTTTGCCAGTCTGATAATTCAGGCGCTGCATTCTTTAAAAACCTGGACATCATCGCATTGTTCAGGTCTGCGCTGGGTTTGTCTATTCCTTTCGGATATACAAGTTTCATTGATGCTTCCTTTATATTATCTTTATCTCCTTTGATTTCCAGTATTGTAAGTTTATTCTCGGAAATTCCTAAATAACTATTCTCGCCGGAGACATTACTCCTTTCCTTCATGTCAATAAATTCGTTTAATAAATTTGTAATTTGAGAATACGCTATTTTGGGAATTTCAGGTTTTACCTCAAGCGCTGTTTCAGCAGGATAAATATAAAGAGGGGCAGTATCAACCTGCGCTGCAGTGTTCTCAACAGGTTCTGTTGGCGGAACCTGAGAAACAGCAATCGGCGTTTCAGTAAAGTTTTTCTCTTCTGCTTCAGGCGGTATTTTGTTTGCCGCACTAGCTGCGGGTTTCAGTGTTTTAGAACTTGCAGCGCATCCGAAAATAAATGCAATAAAAAATACGCATAAAATTATTTTTCCCATAAATCGCCCCCCTCATATTCACCTGTCCATTACCACATAATTTATTATAATACATTTTTTTAAAGATTCAACTAATTAAAAAGTTTTATCTTATTTTTAATGTATCTCTCACAGAACCACTTATGTCTTTTACAGTAACGTCTATTTCATTATTATCCTTAACATCAATTATTGCAAAATTATTAAACCCCCCCTGTTTTTCCGAAGCAGATATATGAGCCCCTCCCCCTCCTGTTATAATCTGATAAATACCTTCGTGAACAGATCTATTATACAAATGCTCGTGGCCGCAGAAATACACGCTCGCTTTGCGCTGTTTAAAAATACCCCATAATTCGTCTCTCTGAGCGGCATATTTATCCAGAGAGCCCCCCCTGTGGTTATAAACAGGGTAAGCCGGGTCATGTCCAAAAATAAAAATTATACTTTTATTATTTTTTTCTAAATCCTCTTTCAGCCAATTTAACTGCGCCTGGCCAATAGAATGAAAGTTATTAAATATAGCTGTGTCAATCGCAACAAAATGCGCATTTTTATGGTCAAAAGAATAGGTTAGTTCCTCGAGGCCCCCAGGCCCGTTCTGAGGCATCTCAAAAACCGATCTGGCTATATTTTCAGACATCTCCGATTCTACCTCATGGTTCCCCATGCTTATATAAAAAGGTATTTTGTATCTTTCTATTATGCCTTTCCATTTTTTTAATCTACTGATATGCACGGCGCTTTTAGTAGAACCTGTTATCATATCCCCTGTAACTAATATAAAATCCACGCCTTCTGATTTTATTTTATCCAGGATGGTCTTCATTATTTTAACATTGATTCCGTCTTTAGAGTCATTCCGCGTATCACCTATAACAGCAAACCTGAAATCAGCGAAACAAGGCTGTAGGGGACAGGCATGCCTGTCCCCTACAAAAAGCAGGTATATTATAATTATAATAATATTTTTTATAATTTTCATAATAAAAAAGCCGGATATATTTCTCCGGCTTGTTATTTATAACTTATTCCGTTCGCCGAACGGACAGTTGTCCGTTCGGCGAACGAGAAACAGGCTCAAATTTATTCTTGACTAAAAGCCATTTCAAGAAAATTCTTCAGCCTCCTGGACCTTGTAGGATGCCTGA
>CAKKRB010000037.1:0-463 GCA_919902485.1 Omnitrophica bacterium GWA2_41_15
TTGCGCCTAAAGCAAATCCATTGGCAATAGAAAGCCCCTGGCCCAGAGAGCCGCTTGATATTTCTATGCCTGGCAGGCCTCTTTGAGGATGGCCCTGCAATCTTGTCCCGATTTTCCTCAAAGTGCAGAGCTCATCTTTATTGAAAAAATTCATACGGGCCAGCACTGCATAAAGAGCAGGGCAGCCATGGCCTTTTGAAAGTATAAATATATCACGCGTATTGCAGAGAGGCTTGTCAGGGTCGCATCTGAATTTATAAAAATACAGGCCGACTAAAAGTTCTACCATTGACAAAGACCCGCCTGTATGGCCAGACCCTGCGCAGTTAAGCATCTTTAAGATTTCTATCCTTATGTCTTTTGCGATTCGTTTTAACTCATTCACATCTGGTTGTTTTGCCATATATATACCGTTTTTTATTAACCACGTAAGTTGCCTGCATATCCAGCTGCGTGGGGGGGG